>CAKTHW010000028.1 GCA_934565425.1 uncultured Oscillospiraceae bacterium | reverse complement strand
GGCCATCCCCACCAACAATCCCATCGCCATCTCCGTTGATCGGAAAAAGCTGATCTCCTGTATCGAACGCTGCTCCCTCATCATCACCGAGCAGCAGAAGAGCCCCCTCCGCTGCACCTTCGGTGACGGCGTGCTGGACATCCGCACCGCTACCGCCATCGGTACCGCGCAGGATCAGTGCCCCATGGTGGGCAATGGCAACGGGCTGGAAATCGGCTTCAACAACAAGTATATCTTGGACGCCCTGAAGGCGGCCAACGCAGAGACCCTGCGCATCAGTCTCAACACTCCCATCAGTCCCTGCATCATCCAGCCGGAAGAGGGCGACAATCAGGATCAGTTCCTGTATATGGTCCTCCCGGTGCGGCTGAAGGCGGGACAGTAAATCGAGGTTTTACCCATGAAAAAAGAAACTGTCACTATTTCTACCGAATTCATCAAGCTGGACGCCCTGCTGAAATACGCCGGGCTGGTCAACAGCGGCGGCGAGGCAAAGACCCTCATTCAAGAGGGCGACGTGCTGGTCAATGGGGAAGTGTGCACCATGCGGGGCAAGAAGCTGCGTCCCGGTGACACCGTGACCTTGGGAGAAGAGACGGTCAGCATCCAATGATCGTCCATCACCTGACCCTGCACCATTTTCGGAACTATTCCACATTGGATGTGGATTTCTCTCCCACCATCAATGTCATCTACGGCGACAACGCCCAGGGGAAGACCAATCTCATCGAGGCCATCGCCTACCTGTCCGCCTGCCGGAGTCACCGTGCCAGATGGGACAGAGAGCTGATCGCCTTCGACCAACCGGAGGCGGAGATCTTGTGTCAGCTCACCAGCCGGAATCGGGACTTTTTGTTGGAAGCGCGGCTTCGGCGGGGACAGCGGCGAGGGCTGAAAAAGAACGGGGTGCGGTTGAAGAGCGCCGGCGAATTGGCTGGCATCTTGAATACCGTCCTGTTCTGTCCGGAGGATCTGTACCTGATCCGCTCTGGCGCCTCCGCCCGGCGGAATTTCCTGGACAGCGTCATCTGTCAGCTCCGTCCTCGCTACGCGGAAGCTTTGGCAGAGTATAAGCGGCTGTATGAGCAGAAGACCAGGATTTTGAAAGATTGGCCGGAACAGCCTAAATTGCTGGATTTGCTGGAAGACTATAACGTGAGGATGTGTCAGACCGGCGCGTTGCTCATCCACTACCGTGCCCACTTCATCAAAAAGCTCAACCAATACGCTCCTATCATCCATCGAGACTGCTCTGATGGACGGGAGACCTTGACTTTGGGGTACCAGACAGTGAAAACGGTGGAAGACCCCAAGGCCAAACCGGACGTACTTTTTCCACAGCTTTGGACACATATGAGGAACCATTGGCAGGCGGAGCTGGACAGCCACAGCTGCCTCTCCGGCCCCCATAAGGACGACTTGCTTGTGGATATCAATGGGATGCCTGCCAAGCAGTACGCCAGCCAGGGGCAGACTCGCACCGCTTCTCTGGCCTTAAAATTGGCACAGCGGGAGATTTTGTATGAGACCTATGAGGAATACCCGGTGCTGCTGTTGGACGATGTTTTGAGCGAATTGGACCTGAGACGGCAGGAATTCGTCCTCAACCGCATCACCGGCGGCCAGGTTTTCATCACCTGCTGTGAAGAACAGCGCCTGCACCAGCTGGAGGCAGGAAAGGTGCTGCACATCGAAAACGGCGCACTAGCGCCTTAGGGAGGGAAAGTTATGTACCTGCATTTGGGTCAGAACACCATCGTGCATGAATCGGAGATCCTGGGCATCTTTGACCTGGACATCACCTCCCAGTCCTACCGCACCCGCCAGTACTTGAATCGAGCGGAGCGGAATGGGGAAGTGGTCAGCATCAGCGAAGAGCTGCCCAAGAGCTTCGTGGTCTGCGCCAAACCCAAAACCAAAGGAAACCAGACGGTCTATATCGCCCAGCTCTCCAGCCAGACGCTGCTGCGCCGGTGGGAAGCGGGGATCCAGACCGATTGAATTTGTAAGCAATCACCCATGCCTTGAACCGGCTAGGAAGTTCCGCCGGTTCTGGAAAGAGGAGAACTTCAACTATGGCAGAAGATTTATTGGAAAACGGCACCGCGGTCAGCGGTGAATACAACGCCGCAGAAATTCAGGTGTTGGAAGGCATGGAGGCCGTGCGCAAACGACCAGGTATGTACATCGGCTCCACCTCCACCAGCGGCCTGCATCACCTGGTCTATGAGATCGTGGACAACGCCATCGACGAAGCGCTGGCCGGTTACTGTACCGAGATTCACGTGACCATCCACAACGGCAACTCCATCACCGTCACCGACAATGGCCGTGGCATCCCGGTGGACATCCAGGCTCAGACTGGCAAGCCCGCCTTGGAAGTGGTCTATACCATGCTCCACGCCGGCGGTAAGTTCGGCGGCGGCGGTTATAAGGTCTCTGGCGGCCTCCATGGCGTCGGCGCTTCTGTAGTCAACGCCTTGTCCGAGTGGCTGCGGGTCCAGGTTCATAAGAACGGCAACATCTACGAGATGAAATTCAGCCGGGGCGAGGTCACTCAGCCCATGACCATCATCGGCTCCACCGACCACACCGGCACCATCGTCACCTTCCAGCCTGACCCGGAAATGTTCGATGATTTGATCTACAACTACGAGACCCTCCACACCCGGATGCGGGAGCAGGCGTTCCTGAACGGCGGCATCCGCATCATCATGAAGGATGAACGAGAGGGACAGGAACAGCAAGATGAGATGTACTACGAGGGCGGCATCCGCTCCTTCGTGGAGTTCATCAACCAACACAAGTCCCCCATCCACAATGACGTCATCTACATGGCCGGGGAGCAGGAGGATTCCATGGCGGAGATCGCCATGCAGTACACCGACAGCTATAACGAGGTCATCCTCTCCTTTGCCAACAACATCCACACCCCGGACGGCGGTATGCACGAGGAGGGGTTCAAGCGTGCTCTGACCAACGCCCTGAATACCTATGGCCGGAAGGCAAAGATTTTGAAGGAGGACGAGAAGGTCTCCGGCGACGACTGCCGAGAGGGCTTGACCTGCGTCATCTCCGTCAAGCTGGTGGAAGCCCAGTTCGAGGGGCAGACCAAGGCCAAGCTGGGCAACAGCGAAATCCGTACCTTGGTCAACAGCGTGGTGTCTGAAAAACTGGAGATTTTCCTGGAGGAAAATCCCGCTGTCGGCCGTGCCATCTTGGAAAAGGCCATGACCGCCGCCCGTGCCAGAGAGGCAGCCCGGCGAGCAAGAGAAAACATCCGTCGCAAGAACGCTCTGGACGGCGCTACCCTCCCCGGCAAGCTCCGGGACTGCAACGAGCGGGACGCTGCCCTGACCGAAATCTATATCGTGGAAGGCGACTCCGCAGGCGGCTCCGCCACCCAGGGAAGAGATTCCCGGTTCCAGGCCATCCTGCCCCTGTGGGGGAAAATGCTGAACGTGGAAAAATCCCGTGCTGATAAGGTCTACGGCAATGACAAGCTCATGCCGGTCATCACCGCTCTGGGCGCTGGCTTGGGAGAAGACTTCAACGTGGAGAAGCTCCGCTATCATAAGGTCATCATCATGGCCGACGCCGACGTGGACGGCAGCCATATCCGGACGCTGCTGCTGACCTTCTTCTTCCGGTTCATGCGGCCCCTCATCGAAGAGGGCTATGTCTACGCCGCTGTACCGCCCCTGTATAAGCTGGTCAAGGGCAAGACCACCCGTGTGGCCTTCTCTGACGAAGAGCGGGACGCCATTTCGGCGGAGCTGCGCGGGGATAACCCCAATGCTAAGATCAACATCTCCCGGTTTAAGGGTTTGGGCGAGATGGACCCCCACGAGCTGTGGGAGACCACGATGAATCCCACCACCCGTACCTTGAAGCGGATCACCCTCAGTGACGCCGTGGCGGCAGACCAGACCTTTACCCTGCTCATGGGGGAAAAGGTGGAGCCGCGCCGGCAGTATATTGAGGCAAACGCCAAGAAGGTCATCAACCTGGACTATTGATGTCGTTGTGAGGTAAATCGTTTTGAGTAAGAAAAAAGATTATGAACCACAGGATATTGCCTATCCGGAACAGAAAATTGTCGAGATCGACCTAGAGCACGAGATGCAGACGGCGTACATGGACTATGCCATGTCCGTCATCGTCGGCCGTGCCCTGCCCGATGTGCGGGATGGTCTGAAGCCGGTGCACCGCCGTATCCTGTATGCTATGTACGAGGACAATCTGACCTCTGACCGCCCCTTCAAGAAGTCCGCCACCTGCGTGGGCGACGTGTTGGGTCGGTATCATCCCCATGGCGACAGCTCTGTCTATGACGCCCTGGTGCGTCTGGCACAGACCTTCTCCATGCGGTACCCCTTGGTGGACGGCCACGGCAACTTCGGCAGCGTGGACGGCGACCCTCCTGCTGCTTACCGTTACACTGAAGCCCGTCTGTCCAAGATCTCCAGCGAAATGCTGCGGGACATCGAAAAAGACACGGTGGATTGGGACCCCAACTTCGACGAGAGCCGCCAGGAACCCCGTGTCCTGCCCTCCCGTTTCCCCAACCTGCTGGTCAACGGCTCCGCCGGTATCGCTGTCGGCATGACCACCAACATCCCGCCCCACAACCTGCGGGAGGTCATCGATGGCACCATCTGCGTGATGGAAAACCCGGAAGCGGGCCTGGACGACCTGATGGAGCACATCCAGGGTCCTGACTTCCCCACCAGCGGCATCATCATGGGCCGCAGCGGCATCCGTGCCGCCTACGGCACCGGCCGAGGGAAGATCACCGTCCGGGCAAAGACCGAGATGGAGGAGTTCGGCGCTGGCCGCACCCGCATCATCGTCACCGAGCTGCCCTATCAGGTCAATAAGGCTCGATTGATCGAAAATATCGCCGAACAGGTCCACGCCAAGCGGTTGGAAGGCATCTCCGGCCTGCGTGACGAGTCTGACCGAGAGGGTATGCGCATTGTCATCGAGCTGAAAAAGGACGCCAATCCCCAGGTGGTCTTGAACCGCCTGTTCATCCAGACCCAGCTCCAGACCACCTTCGCTGTGGTCATGCTGGCCCTGGTACACAACCAGAAGCAGCCCCGCATCCTGACTCTCCGTCAGATTTTGGACGAGTACATCGACTTCCAGATGCAGGTGCTGACCCGCCGTACCATCTATGACAAGAAGAAGGCAGAGGCTCGTGCCCACCTGTTGGAGGGTCTGCTCATCGCCCAGGACAACATCGACGAGGTCATTCGCATCATCCGCAGCAGCTATGACAACGCCAAGGAGAACCTGATGAACCGGTTCGGTCTGGACGACATTCAGGCACAGGCCATTCTGGATATGCAGCTGAAACGACTCCAGGGTCTGGAACGGGATAAGCTGCTGGCAGAGTACAAGGAACTGGAAGAGAAGATCGCCTACTACGCCAGCCTGTTGGCCGACGAAGAGAAGATGAAGGGCGTGCTGAAGGACGAGCTTCTGGAGATCAAGGAAAAGTACGGTGACGACCGCAGAACCGCCATCGAACAGGTGGAGGATGAGATCGACATCGAGGACTTGATCGAGGAAGAGACCTGCGTGTTCACCATGAGCAACGCCGGTTACCTGAAGCGCACCCCCGCTTCCGCTTACCGCAGCCAGCGCCGTGGCGGCAAGGGCGTCAACGCCATGACCACCCGGGAAGAGGACTACGTGACCACCCTGTTCACCTCCTCCACCCATGACTATATCCTGTTCTTCACCAACACCGGCAAAGTGCATCGGAAGAAGGGATACCAGATTCCCGAAGCGGGTCGTACCGCTAAGGGCACCAACCTGGTCAACGTTCTGCCGGTGGAGCAGGGGGAAAAGGTCACGGCCATGATCCCCATTCGGGAGTTCACCGACGACGAGTTCCTGGTCTTTGCCACCCGGTTTGGCACCGTCAAGCGCATCACCCTGTCCAGCCTGAACACCGCCCGGAAGGCCGGCATCCGTGCTCTGAACCTGGAGGAAGGGGACGAGTTGATCTCTGTCTGCCGTACCGACGGCGATCAGGACGTGTTCCTGGTCACCCACGAGGGTATGGCCATTCGATTCCATGAGAGCGACGTACGTTGCATGGGTCGTGACGCTGTGGGCGTCCGTGGCATCCGCCTGAAAGAAGGGGATTGGCTGGTGGCTGCCGGCGTGTCCAGCCAGGGCAGCAGCCTGCTGACCATCACCGAGCAGGGCTACGGCAAGCGCACCCTTCTGGAAGAGTACAGCCTGCAAACCCGCGGCGGCTTCGGCAGCAAGAACTACCGCATCACCGAAAAGACTGGCCCGGTGGCTTGTGCTGCTGTGGTGCAGGACAAGGATGACGCGCTGATGATCTCCGACGACGGCACTATCATCCGTACTGCGGTCAGCGGCATCAACCTGTACGGCCGTGTGACTCAGGGTGTGCACATCATGACCGTGGCCGAAGGCGGCAAGGTCATTTCTCTGGCTACCACCTGTGAAGAAGAGGAAGAAGAAGTTCCCTCTGAGGAAGAAACAGTAGAGGTCACGCCGGAAGAAGGCACAGAGGAATCCACAACTGTGTAAAAAAACGTGTATTTCAGAACAACGGACGAGGCGATGAGTCCCGTCCGTTTTCTGTCTGACCGTGGAAGGAGGAGAGGATGAAGACCGTAACCTTGTACACCGATGGCGCTTGTTCTGGCAACCCTGGCCCTGGCGGCTGGGCGGCAATTTTACTGTATGGAAATCACAAAAAGGAACTCTCCGGCGGGGAAAAGAACACCACCAACAACCGAATGGAGCTGACTGGTGTGATCGAAGGGCTGCGCGCCTTGAATCAACCCTGCATCGTGGAGCTGTACTCCGATTCCAAATATGTCATTGACGCTTTGGAAAAAGGCTGGGCTGTGGGCTGGCGAAAACGAGGGTGGAAGAAAGCGGATAAAAAACCCGCTTTAAATTCCGACCTGTGGGCGGTTTTGCTGGATTTGTGTGACCGGCACGAAGTGCATCTCCACTGGGTAAAAGGCCATGCAGAGAACCCCTACAACAACCGCTGCGATGAACTGGCCGTGGCAGAGTGGCAAAAGCTGAAATAACGAAAAGGAACCCTTCTGGACGAGTCAGAAGGGTTCCTTTTTGTTTGATAAAATCGAGTTTTTCGATTACGGGAGAAGCCCAAACTCCTTGGCCTGATCCCGCAGCTGTTCCCGAAAAGAGGGGTGTGCCAGACTGATGAGCGCCAGCACCCGTTCCCGCATGGTCAGCAGTTTCAAGTTCACGCAGCCGTACTCCGTGACCACATACTGGACGCAGGAGCGAGGAGTGGTGACGAAGGTGCCGGCCTGGAAACGAGGGACGATGTTGCTGTAAAGCTGGCCGTTTTTGGTGTGGGTGGAGGTGAGGGCGATAAAAGATTTGCCGCCCTTGGACAGCTGCGCACCCTGGACAAAGTCCAACTGACCGCCGATGGAACTGTATTGGGTGCCTACAATGTTGTCAGCTACCACCTGTCCCACCAGGTCGATCTCCAACGCCGTATTCACCGACAGCACGTTGTCATTTTTGGCGATGTTCAGAGGGTTATTGCAGATGGGCGAGGGGAGGAAATAGAGCTGATCGTTCCAGTCCGCCCACTCGTACAGGTCCCTGGTGCCCATCAAAAAGGCAGCGCTGGAGACGCCAGGCAGATAGGCTTTTCGAGTATTGGTCACGTTGCCCCGCTTCACTAGCTCCATCATGGAGTCGCCCATCATCTCGCTGTGAATGCCCAGGTCGTTCTTATTCCGCAGGCCGAAGCCCACCGCTGTGGACAGGTCGCCGATGCCCATTTGAATGCAGGCACCGTCACAGGTCTGGTTGGCGATAAAGGTGGAGATGGCCTCCAGTGCCGGGGAGGGTTCCAGGTTAGGGATGGAGACCAGGGGTTCGTCCATCTCCACGATGCAGGTGGCGTCGGAGATGTGCGCCATGAAATCGGAGCGCATATAGGGGATATTCTTGTTCACCACCAGCACGATGGTCTCGCAGCAGTCCAGCAGATAGGGGCCGCACACCAGACCGGCAGGACCCATGGACATAGCACCGTTTTCATCGGGAACGGAGACGGGCAGGAAAACCACATTGGGGCGCAGGATGTTGTACACCCAGTTGTCCGTCTCGCTCAGGTGGGCGCTGGTGTGTTCCACATATTTGACCTTTTGGGCGGCACGTTCCGAGGTGCCGAAGAAAAAAGTGTTGGGGTGGAACGCCTTGCTGTCAGGGTTCAGCAGACCATTGGGCAGGAAGCAGCTTGCGCCGCCTACGGTCACGTCCTCCAGCTCCGGTTCCCGCTTGGCCAGCAGATTGTCGATGCCGTAGGGAGTGGAGATGTTGACGCCGTAATAGACCCGGTCGCCGCTCTTCACCAGCTGGACGGCCTCCTCTGGCGTGGTGAGTTTTTCCTGGTACTGCCGCAGGACATCCGATTTCATGGTGGGAATTTTCATCGTATGTATCGCTCCTTCTCTTCTGTCAAAAGGACCCCTTCCGATGGGCTGGAAGGGGTCCTTTGTTTCTGGTCAAAAAACTTAGATTTCTTCCATTTTGATGAGGTCAGTATTGCCCGACGTGCCATTGGTGATACCGGCGGTGATGATGATCCGGTCCCCTGCCTGCACCAAACCGGATTCCTTTGCCGCCTTTCGGGCATGATAGAGTAAGACGTCCACCGTGGGGAACTGCTCACTCATGGCCGGCTGCACGTTCCAGGCCAGGGACAGCTGATTCCAAACCTTCCGTTTTGTGGTCATGCCAATGATGGGCTTGGGACAGCGGAACCGGGACACCTGCCGCGCCGTATCCCCGCTGAGGGTGCAGACCACGATGGCGCTGACCTTGGTGTCGATGGCCAGGGCGCAGGCACCGTGGCTCATGGCATCGTTGGAATGATACAGGTGAAAATCGGTGTTGCGGAACCGATTTTCGTAGGAAATATCCTCTTCTGTCCGCATAGCGATGCGGCTCATGGCCTGGACGGCCTCCACCGGATACTGTCCCGCGGCGGTCTCGCCGGAGAGCATGATGGCGCTGGAACCGTCGTAGACGGCGTTGGCCACGTCGGAGATTTCGGCACGGGTGGGACGGGGCTTGGTGGTCATGGACTCCAGCATTTCCGTGGCGGTGATGACAATCTTGCCCCGCTTCAGGCAGAGCTGGATGAGCTGCTTTTGGATAGGAGGCAGTTCTTCATAAGGAATCTCCACACCCAGGTCCCCACGTGCTACCATGATGCCGTCGCAGTAGTCCAAAATGGCGTCGGCGTTGTCCACACCGGAACGGTTTTCGATCTTGGCGATGATGTCAATCTCCTGCCCGCCGTTCTCGTCCAGAAATGTCCGTAAATCCTGCATATCTTGCGCAGTGGAGACGAAGGACGCCGCCACGTAATCCACATCCATGTGGATGCCGAACAGCAGGTCGTCCTTGTCCTGCTGACTGAGGTATTCCGTGTGCAAAATCTTGTTGGGGAAGCTCATGCTCTTGTTGTTGCTGATGACCCCGCCGATGACCACCTTACAGACCGCGTGGGTGTTATCCCGCTCTGTGACCTGGATGGTCACCAGACCGTCGTTGATGAGAATGGGGTCGCCTACCTCCAGCCGCTGGAACATAGCGGGACAGGAGACAGACACCTGATGAACGTCACCCACCACCGGTTCGGCGGTCAGAGTGAAGGTCTCACCAGCTACCAGCTCCACCTGCTTTTCCCCAAAGGTGCCGATGCGAAACTCCGGTCCCTTGGTGTCCAGCATGAGAGCGATGGGCTGATCCAGTTCCTCTCGCACCTGCTTCACTAATTCGATATTTCGCTGATGCTCTTCGTGACTGCCGTGGGAGAAATTGAACCGCGCCACGTTCATCCCCGCTTCCACCATTTTAGTCAGCGTGTCATGGTCGGTGCAGGCGGGACCCATCGTGCAAATGATCTTGGTCTTTTTCATGGCAATTACCCCTTTCTCAACCCTCCCATGGCGGCTGTTCGGTCACAGCTGAGCCAGATAAGCGATGGTGCGTACCATCTGGGAGGTGTAGCTGTTTTCGTTGTCGTACCAGGAGACCACCTGGACATGAGCCATGTTATGCTCCAGGTTCATGACCATGGTCTGGGTGGCGTCAAAGAGGGAACCGTAGCGCATCCCCACAATGTCGGAGGACACGATCTCGTCGGTGTTGTAGCCAAAGGATTCGTTGGTTTGGGATTTGATGGCGGCGTTCAGCTCGTCTACGCTGGTCTGCCCTTTGATGACTGCATGGAGCAGGGTGGTGGAACCGGTGGGAGTCGGCACCCGCTGAGCGGCGCCGATGAGCTTCCCCTTCAGCTCCGGGATGACCAGGCCGATGGCCTTGGCGGCACCGGTGGAGTTGGGGACGATGTTCACAGCAGCGGCACGGGAACGACGCAGGTCACCCTTGCGCTGCGGGCCGTCCAGGGTCATCTGGTCTCCGGTGTAGCCATGGATGGTACACATGAGACCGGAGATGATGGGATGACAGTCGTTGAGGGCCTTCGCCATGGGCGCCAGACAGTTGGTGGTGCAGGAGGCGGCGGAGACGATGCGGTCGCTGGGACGCAGGATCTTGTGGTTGACGTTGTAGACGATGGTGGGAATGTCATCCCCCGCCGGAGCAGAGATGACCACCTTTTTCGCCCCCGCCTTCAGGTGAGAGGACGCCTTCTCCCGGCTGGTGTAGAAGCCAGTGCATTCCAGCACCACATCCACACCCAGTTCCCCCCAGGGGAGCTTGCAGGCGTCGGATTCGGCGTAGATGGGGATGGTGTGTCCTGCGATGAGGATGGCATTGTCGTTGTGGGTCACCTTGTCCGCCAGGTGATAGGTGCCCTGGGTGGAGTCGTATTTGAGCAGGTGAGCCAGCATTTTGGGGGAAGTCAGGTCGTTGATGGCCACGATGTCGAACAGCTCGGTGCCAAACATCTGGCGGAAGGCCAGGCGGCCGATGCGGCCGAAGCCGTTGATTGCGATGCGCACGGACATAGTTGTAAAACCTCCTGAATCGTTGAAAATCGGTCAGATATTCGTATCGGAGGTAGTATGTCCGGCTTTTGCCCCTTTCATTATACTGTTTTTCCAGATGATTTTCCACAGATGTCGAAAAGTTAGGGCAATTCTTCTCGATGTTTCATCAGATAGTCGATAAAATATTTGCTGGCGATGGGCAAACTGTTTTTATCCTTGTACACGACGGCAAGGGTTCGGGTGATAGGCGGCTCAATGGGGAGACAGGTGATGCGGTAGTTTGTCCTCCGCAGCACCAGTTCTGCCAGAATGCTGACGCCCAGACCTGCTTCCACCATGGTCATGATGGCGTAGTCATCGTGGAGGGTGTATTGGATATTGGGGACAATGCCAGCAGTCTCAAACGCCGCCATAGGCTCGCTATACTGTCCCTCTTCTAACAGGATATAAGGCTCCTGGGCCAGGTCGGTGAGGCGAACAGTTTTTTCCTTGGCCAGTGGATGGTCTTGGGGAAGGATGGCCAGCATTTGGTCCGATTTGACCGTTTGCGTTTGTAAGTTGGTCACCGCAAGGGGATTGATGAATCCAAAGTCGATCTGTCCTGTGGCGATCCACTCGGGAATCAGGGTGTAGTCTCCCTGATGGAAGAGAAACTGCACGTGTGGGTATTGCTGTTTGAACCCGTGGATCAGCTGGGGCATCCAGTGGCAAGTGACGCTGGAGACCGTTCCTACCCGAATGACACCGGTCTCCAGCCCTTTGATTTCCGCCGCCTTTTCCAGCATGGTGCGATATTGGTAGATGGCGCGCTCGATATAAGGGTACAACTCAGCCCCTTCTAGGGTCAGCTTTACCCCGTATCGGGAACGGGTCAGCAGCTTCATGGAAAGCTCCTCTTCCAAGGATGCGATCATCTGGCTGATGGAGGATTGGGTGTAGCCGAGGGCATTGGCGGCCTTTGTGAAGCTGCCGTACTCTACAATCTTTTGCAGTGCAAGGTATTTGTTCAATCTTGAAATCGCCTTTCTTAATATTAGTATGAAAAAGATTCGTTTTACTTATTTTATCCTCCACGTTATAATGCCGTCAAGGGAATCCCCTCAGAAAGGAGAAAATAAGGTATGAAGATCATTCCCTACGAGAAAAAGTATAGAAAAACCTTTGTAGACTTGAACACGGCATGGTTGGAGCGCTTTTACACGGTGGAACCCTTTGACCAGGATACCATGGATCGGGTGGAGGAGCTGATCGCCGATGGGGCGATGGTTTATTTTGCGGTAGAAGGGGAGAAGGTGCTTGCTACGTGCATGGCGATGCCCCTTTCCAACAGTGTGTGGGAGCTGTGCAAGCTGGCGGCGGTGGATCAGTATACGGGAACGGGCGCAGGCAGCGCGGTGTTTGAGACCTGCATGAAGTATGCCATCGACCACGGGGCGAAAAAGCTGTCTTTGATCTCGTGCAGAGCCTTGAAACCTGCCATTCACATCTATGAGAAGTTTGGATTTCGAGAGGTTCCGCTGGATAAGGCGTTCTGGGGAGCGGAGAAAGCGGATATTGAAATGGAATATGTGGTGTGACGGGACCATGACTGGAAAAAGGCGCAGAACGGAAGCTCCGTTCTGCGCCTTGCACATGGTTTTCAAAAAGTGTGGAAAAGTTTCGCTTATTCCGCTGCCTCTTCCTCGGTCTCCTTCCGGGTGACGGCGATGGACAGGTCGTCCAGCTGTGCGTCGTCCACGAAGTCGGGGCAGTTGGTCATCGGCTCAGAAGCGTTCTGCACCTTGGGGAAGGCCAGCACGTCACGGAGGCTCTCAGCGCCCAGCAGCTGCATGACCACACGGTCCAGACCCAGAGCCATACCGCCGTGGGGAGGTGCGCCGTACTGGAAGGCGTCGATGAGGTGGCCGAACTTCTGGTGAGCTTCCTCGTCGGTGAGACCCAGCAGTTCGAAGACCCGGTTCTGCAATTCAGGGTCGGTGATACGGATGGAGCCGGAAGCCAGCTCGATGCCGTTGAGCACCATGTCGTAGCACTGAGCGCGGACTTCGCCCTTGCGGCTCTCGTCCTCCAGGTAGGGCAGGCACTCGTCCACGATAGCGGTGAACGGATGGTGCATGGCGACCCAGGTCTGAGTCTCTTCGTCCCAGTCGAAGAAGGGGAATTCCACGATCCACAGGGGTTTGTAGACGCCCTTGGGGATGAGATCCAGCTTCTTTGCCACGGTGATACGCAGCTGACCCAGAGTGGTCAGGCTGTTGTTGTAGCGCTCGTCGGAGATGATCATGATGACGTCGCCCGGTTCACCGCCAGCCTTGGCGATGATGGCAGACATCTCTTCGTCGGTCATGAACTTCTTGAAGGAGGAGGCAATGGAGCCGTCCTCGCCCATGCGGATCCAGGCGATGCCCTTGCCGCCGATGCCCTTCACGTGGTCGATGAGCTTGTCCAGTTCCTTTCGGGACAGAGCCTTGAATGCACCTTTGGCGCAGATGCCGTGGACGCCGCCGCCAGCCTGGAGGGCGTTGGTGAAGACGGCGAACCCGCAGTCCTTCACTTCGTCGGCCAGGTTGAAAATTTCCATACCATAGCGAGTGTCCGGCTTGTCGCTGCCGTACTTCTCCATGGCTTCCTGATAGGTCATGCGGGGCAGGGGACCGATGTCGATGCCCATGGCGTCCTTGAACACCCGGCGGATATAGCCTTCACCGATGGCCAGGACGTCTTCCACGGTGACGAAGGACATTTCCAGGTCGATCTGGGTGAATTCCGGCTGACGGTCGGCACGGAGGTCCTCGTCACGATAGCAGCGGGCGATCTGCATATAGCGGTCAAAACCAGCTACCATGCACAGCTGCTTATAAATCTGAGGGGACTGGGGCAGAGCGTAGAACTTGCCCGGATGGATGCGGCTGGGCACCAGGAAGTCACGGGCGCCTTCGGGGGTGGACTTGATGAGGGTGGGGGTCTCAATTTCCAGGAAGCCGTTTTCATCGAAGTAGTCCCGGGTGATCTTGGCCACCTTGTGGCGGAACATCAGGTTCTTCTGCAGTTCCGGACGGCGCAGGTCCAGGTAACGATACTTCAGGCGGAGCATTTCATTGGCCTTGGTACCATCCACAATCTCAAAGGGAGGCGTTTCAGCCTTGCTCAAAATGCGCAGCTCAGTGACGAACACTTCGATGTCACCGGTGGGGATCTTTTTGCTCTTGCTTTCCCGTTCCCGGACGGTGCCTACGGCGGCGACCACGTATTCACTGCGCAGGCTGGAAGCCTTCTCGAAAATCTCCTTGTCGGTGTCGTCGCCGAAAGCCAGCTGGAGCAGGCCAGTGCGGTCCCGCAGGTCTGCAAAGATCAGGCCGCCCAGGTCACGCTGCCGCTGGATCCAGCCGCAGACGGAGACGGTTTCCCCAATGTTTTCCGCGCACAGGGTGCCACAGTAGTGGGTGCGCTTAAAACCAGTCATGGTATCCATAGTTGTTCTCTCCTATTATCATTTGCAATTAGTTTTCTTTGATGACAGTGCCCTGGTTGGCCTGGGCAATACCGTCCTGAATCAGCTTCACAGCTTCCTCAAAGGAAACGGTCACCTGTTCGCCCTTGTTCAGATCTTTCAGCGCCACCACTTTGTCCTGTTCCTCAGTCTCACCCAGGAACATGGCGTAGGGGATGCCCATCTTGGAGGCGTAAGTGATCCGGGCCTTGAACTTCTTCTTCTCGGCGTACAGCTGGGTGCGGATGCCAGCCTCCCGCAGTGCGGTGGCGGTGGCGATGGCGTAGCCCTGCTGTTCCTCGCCCATGGGGATGACCAGCACGTCAGCGGCAGCGGTGGGCAGGTCGGGGTTTAGCATGCCCTGTTCGCCCAGCACGTAGAACAGGCGGGTCAGGCCGATGGAGATGCCTACGCCGGGAAGCTGCTTGTCGGTGTAGTATTCCGCCAGGTTGTCGTAGCGGCCGCCGGAGCAGACGGAGCCAATCTCCGGGTGATCCAGCATGGTGGTCTCATAGACGGT
This sequence comes from uncultured Oscillospiraceae bacterium, assembly GCA_934565425.1. Taxonomy (GTDB): domain Bacteria; phylum Bacillota; class Clostridia; order Oscillospirales; family Oscillospiraceae; genus Onthomonas. The sequence goes on along the minus strand of CAKTHW010000028.1, from coordinate 3,030 downwards.
GCCGGTGTAGTAGTCCAGGCCGCGGGCGATGGTCAGATCCACGGCGAAGTTCTCTTCGGGCACGCCGAAAGCGGACAGGTAGCGCACTACAGTGGACAGCTCTTCCAGGCCGGTGTCGAACAGCTCGTCCTTGCCCTTGTAGCCTTCCAGAGCAGCCAGCACTTCCTGGTTGCTGCCGCCGATGGCGATGAAGTCCAACACCTGGTTGGCCACGTCCTCTGCCACGCCGATGTCGTCCATCAGCAGGGTCTTGACCTTTTCCGCGCCAATCTTGTCCAGCTTGTCCACGGTACGCATGACGTCCTGGCTCTTGTCGGCCAGACCCACCATGGAGTAGAAGCCATTGAGAATTTTGCGGTTGTTCACCCGAATCTGGAACCGCTTCAGACCCAGCTGGGAGAAGGTGCGATAGATGATAGAGGGAATCTCCGCCTCGTTGATGATGTCCAGCTTGCCGTCACCGATGATGTCGATGTCGGCCTGATAGAACTCCCGGAACCGGCCGCGCTGTGCCCGTTCGCCTCGATAGACCTTACCGATCTGATAGCGGCGGAAGGGGAATTGCAATTCGCCGTAGTGGAGCGCCACATACTTGGCCAGGGGAACGGTCAGGTCAAAGCGGAGTGCCAAGTCGCTGTCACCCTTCTGGAAGCGATAGATCTGCTTCTCTGTCTCCCCGCCGCCTTTGGCCAACAGGACTTCGGCAGATTCAATGATGGGCGTGTCCAGGGGGGTGAAGCCGTAGAGGGAATAGGTGCTGCGCAGGATCTCCATGATGCGCTCCATCTGCTGCTGGGGGACCGGCAGTAATTCCATGAAGCCGGAGAGGGTGCGTGGTTTCTGTTTTGCCATCGGAATAACAATCCTTTCCTTAGAAGTTGGTTAAATTGGGAACAGGGCAAAAAAACGCTCGTCCCAAAGCGGTCAGCGCTATGGGACGAGAGCGAAAAATCATCACTTCGTGGTGCCACCCATATTCGGCGTCCGCTATAGCAGACGCCCTCTTGCTCCTTCTGTTGCGGGAAGGGGACCGCGTCCGTCTCCGGACCTGCTCCAGCGCTGTCTTCCCCTGCGCCATCTTCGTCCCAGGCTCTCAGCCAATGACCCGGTTCTCTGTCCGACGGTATGCAGGGTACTCATGCGCCTTCGACGCAGTGATGTTCCAACAGGAACGATTATATCCGGATTGACCGTTTCCGTCAAGCCTTTCCGGAAGGATTACAGCAAGAACTGTGAGTTTCTGGGATAGAGGATATTTCTCCAATCCAAGTCACCCCGTGCCAGACCCTGGATGAGCATTTCCGCCGTGCCCAGGTTGGTGGCGATGGGGACGTTGTTCTGGTCGCAGAGACGGCAGATGTAGTGGAGGTCGTCTTCATAGGCCGGGTTGCCCGGGTCGGTGAAGAAGAGCACCATGTCGATCTCGTTGTAGGAGATGCGGGTGCCGATCTGCTGGCAGCCGCCGTGCTCGTGGGACAGGAAGAGGGAGATATCCAGGCCAGTGGCCTCTTTGATAATATTCCCGGTGGTGTTGGTGGCGCAGAGGGTATGCTTGGCCAGAATACCGCAGTAAGCTATACAGAACTGCGTCATCAGCTCCTGTTTTTTGTCGTCAGTCATCAATGCAATATTCATGGTCGATCGCACTCCTCTCTATCTATAACATTGCGTTGATATTGGATTTGGTGGGGGAGGGGGGAGGTGTTTTCCTCCGGTTGCTGTGGAAAACTGCTCATTTCCACCCGATGGGCACCCGTTTGCCGCACAGACGCTGGGCGATGTTCTCATACCCGCGAGCGGCGCCTCGGTTCTGTTGGGTCACCAGCAGCTCGCCCTTGGCGTTGGCCACCGGCACCTTCCGGTCGTCCGGCACCACACCCAGCAGAGGCAGACCCGCCATATCCATGGCGTCGTCCACGTTCATCTGGATCTTGCGCACCATCCACCGAGAGACCCGGTTCACCACCAGCTTGGCGGGAAGGCCGTAGGGGCGCAGTTGCAGCACCACCTGTTGGGCGTCCCGGAGGGCGGCGGTGTCGTTGGTGACGGTGAGGATAGCACGGTCGGCGCAGCTGGCTGCCAGGTGGAAGCCCTGTCCAATGCCGGCGGGACAGTCGATGAGGCAGAAGTCGTATTGGGACAAGATCTGCTTCATCAGCGCCTGCATGGCTTCGGTGGAAACGGCCTGTCGGTCAAAGTGGACCGGTGCAGTGAGCAAGAACAGGCCGGGGAGCTTGGGATGCTCCACGGCAGCGCGGGCTAAGGTGCAGCGTCCAAAGAGGACATCGGTGAAATCCATCAAGGCGCAATCGGTCATCCCCAGAGCCAAGTCCAGGTTGCGTAGCCCCACGTCCATGTCCAGACAGAGCACACGTTTGCCAGACTTTGCCAAAGCGGAGCCGATGCCGCAGGTCATAGCTGTCTTGCCGGTGCCGCCTTTTCCTGATGTGATGACGATTGCAGTACCCATTGTAATCTCCCTTAATAGTGATTCATTATACCATAAAAACTTGACAAAAAGCAACTGAAATTTCACGTAATGTATGGTCAAGTTTCCTTTTTCTGCTCATAATGGAGTCTTTTTCATGCGGGAAAAGCGACGGGGATATCCCTTGGGTGTAGGTCGGACTTTTTCCACAATCACCACACGCCGTGTGATCTCCGTCCCCGGAATTTGATACTGTGCCATAGGCCGGAGCTGCCCGCCCAGCTTGGAGATGGCACGTCCGGCGTGCTCCACTTCTTCTTGACAGTTGTCGCTCTTCATAGCAAGGAACCGTCCGCCTACCTTTACAAAGGGCAGGCAAAGCTCCGCCAGAATCCGCAGGTCCGCCACGGCACGGGACACCGCTAGGTCATAGCTGTCCCGGTAGCCCTCCAGCAGCGCCTGCTCCTCCGCCCGGCCGTGGATGCATTCCACAGGGGCAGCACCCAGCTGTACGGAAAGTTCCGACAGCCAGTTCACTCGTTTGGCCAGGCTGTCCAGCAGGGTCAGCTGGATGGTCGGCTCCACAACCTTCAGCACCATAC
>CAKTHW010000027.1 GCA_934565425.1 uncultured Oscillospiraceae bacterium | reverse complement strand
TTGGGAGGGGGCATGACGATGGTGAAGGGCTTCTTGTTGGGGTCACGGTGACCGCGGAAACAGCCGTTCGTTTCCCACTGTTCGTAAATCCGAGATTCTACCTCTTTGGGGTCATATACTTTCGGTAATTCTTTTGCCATTGTGTTCGTTCACTCCTTCTATTCTACAAACAAAAAAGCCCTGCGCATAGGAAACTATGCTCAGGGCGAAACTTGTCCGTGGTACCACCTGAATTCAGGCAGCATTTTCTGCCTGCACTCAACCCTTTAACGCAGGGGTGACGCCGGACGCTAATGCTCCTGCGGAGCGGTTCACACCCGGAACTCTGGGACGACCCTTCCACACTGACCCACCGGAGCTTCCACCGACCGCTCCGTCTCTAGGCTGGATAACGTGTGTACTTCCTTCCCTTCCTCGTTTTTATGCGATATTGTTTTCATTATAGAGAAAGCGGCGTGGATTGTCAAGTTTTTACGAATATTTTCCCCGCTGCCCATTGGAAAGACAGGAAGTTACGGACAAGTTACCAATTTGTAACACATCCTTAAACAAACTGTAAGGAAACCTTCCTTGAGAACAACAAAAATTTCCCGTAAACTAGACTGCGAAGAAGGGACGAACGTCCACCAACCCCTTTACACCCTTAGAAAGGAGTCTTTTTCCATGAAAAAACTGACGATCCTGGTCACCGCCCTCTGCCTGACCGCTCTGACCGCCTGTTCCACCAACCAGGCCAACTCTTCCCAGAGCGCCCAGCCCAGCCAGAGCGCCCAGACCTCTCAGCCTGCGGAACCTACCGCCACCACCCAGAACGTCAAGCCCGCGCCCAGCGCCAACATCGACCTGAAGGACCCGGAAGGCACCAACGCAGTCTCCTTCGCCGCTGCTGACGTGAAAAAGGACGGGGACAAGATCACCCTGACCATGAAGGTCTACGAACAGGAGCTGTTCGACGCGGTGGAAGTGAGCCAGCTCAAGGCCGGTGACACCATCACCGCAGGTGGTGAGGCGGTCAAGATCACCAAGATCGAGGAGATCAAGACCGGCGGCGTCGCCATCAACGGCGGCTATGACAACGGCGGCATCACCCTGTTCCCCGGCGACGGCGGCACCTACTATCAGGTGAAGGAGAACGACGCCAAGACCTATCAGGAAGTGGGCACCGCTACCCTGCCCCTGGGCGACAAGTTCGAACTGATCGACAATGCCAACAACGACAACAAGAAGCTGACCGCACAGGATATGACTGCCCTGAAGGACGACGGCAACAGCTTCAACGTCAACAACACCACTGCTACCGTGGAGAACGGTGTCATCACCAACATCACCAGAGTCTATACGCCCTGACGTTCTGGTCAGATGACAGCGATCTGATACCTTCTCTTTCTCTTCTGCGCAGCGCCCCGGAACTTGTCCCGTTCCGGGGCGCGTTTGCTGTTTGATTTGCCCCTGAATTTGCTGTTGAATTTTACAGCAGATTTCGCTATTCTAAGGGAGAAAGGAGCTGAACGCTATGCCGAACATTCGACCGATCTCCGATCTGCGCAACTACACCGACGTGCTCCGCGACGTCTCTGAAGGCGCTCCTGTCTTTCTGACCAAGAACGGACGCGGGAAATACGCCATCGTCGATCTCCAGGACTACGAGAAGACCCAGGCCACCCTCCGCCTGATGAACGAGCTGGCCAAGGGACGGCGATCTGGGGAGACGGAGGGGTGGTTGACCCCTGAAAAAGTAATGGCTCATTTCCGCGCGAGGGCCGATGAGGAATAGCATCCATAACCGAACAGCAAAACGCAGTTCTCTCTTCAAAGAGAACTGCGTTTTTTCTTTATCCATGCGCCTCGTCCCCGTGGGTCAGCTCCGCACCGTAGCGGCAGAGCAGGGAGATGACCATGAACATGACGCCCAGCGCGATGTTCGCCTCATTGTCTAAGTACAGATCCGTGATTGCCGCCTGCTCTATGTTCATAAAACCAGCGACGACGCCTTCTGCAATGCCGCCCAAGGCAGCACAGCCAACGGAGATGGCGATGGTCAGGATGCCCAGGCGCAGCAATTCCTTCGCCCCGGCCAGGGTGAAGGGGGTTCCGGCCTGCTGTTCCCTTTTGAAATAGGTTTCCGCAAACTTTGCCACCACCGCTTCTCCGGCGCAGACGATGAGCCAACCGGCCAGGGCTGCGGTGGCGCTCTTGCTCAGGGCAAGGTGGTCAGAGAACAAGCCGTGCAGGGTCACGCTGCCGATCTTCAGCAGGTTTTCCCCGCTGAAGCTCAGGCTGAGCAGTCCCGCAATGCAGCCGCAGACGCCGATGACAGAGAAAATGAATGCAATTTTGCTGAGCACCCTTCCGATCTTAGACAGCTTCTGGAGGGTATCAAGTGATCTCATATCGTTCCTCCTGTTCTGCACTGCGTCTGAGCGTCTGGCATCTTCTTTTATAAAACACTCGTTTTGAATTATATGTTTTGAATCAAGTGTTTTTATTATACATCGGATATATGTTGCTGTCAATCGTAAGATTTCGAAGCAACATTTTATTCCCAGCGGAAAAAGCGGATGGCAAGTCCCGTACAAAGCGCCGTCACGCCCAGCATGACGCAGATGGGCAGGAGAACGGGTTCTGTGGTGACGCCCAAAAAGGCGTGCTTCATCATGGTGATGCCCTGGGTCAATGGGAAGAACCCCACCACCTGCTGCATCGCGCGGGGCATGACTTCGACGGGCAGGGTCGTCCCGGAAAAGATCAGCATGGGGAAATAGAGGATGGACGCCAGGAGGCCCGCCTGTTTCGTGTCCTTAGCCACGCCGCCTACCAACATCCCAATGGAGAGGGTGGAGACCATGGTCAGCACCCAGCTGCCCAGAAAGGCCAGAAGGGAGCCATGGAGCTGCACCTTCCAGAACAGTGCCGCCGGGATGGCCAGCACCACCAGGGACACTGCGCAGTAGACCATGTACATGGCCAGCTGTACCCCAAGGAGCAGCACAGGACTGGCCGGCGTGACGCGCAGCCGCTTCAAGATCTTCCGCTCGCGCACACCCGAAACCGCCTGAGGCAGTCCCATCAAGCCCCCTGCACAGATGGCGATGGCACAGGCTGCGCCAAAGAACTGCTCCAAAAAAGTGTAGCTCGCCCCGTCATATGCGGGCTTTGTGCCGTAGAGGACAGCCAGGATGACAAAGACCGCCAGCGGCATGATGACCGCGAAGATGGGCATATTCATGTCCCGCAGGCTGAGCTTCAGCTCCGTTTTCAGAAAAGTACCAAAGCCTTTCATTTCTCCACCTCCTCATCGGACAGCTGCAGATAGGCATCCTCAAAGTGCTCACAGCCGCACAACTCCTTTGCCTGCGCCACGGTGCCCCGGAACACAGCGACACCCTGTTTCAAGATACAGATCTCATCGCACAACGCCTCCACCTCATCCATGAAGTGTGACGTCAAAAAGATGGTCAGCCCCTGTTCTTTGAGGGTCTCCAACGTCTTCCAGACCCCTCGCCGGGCTTTTGCGTCCAGGCCGGTGGTCAGCTCGTCCAGAAACACCAGCTCCGGCTGTGGGATGAGCGCCAGCACGATGAACAGCCGCTGACGCTCCCCGCCGGAGAGGTCTTTGACTGCTGCGTTCCGTTTGTCGCCGATGCCGAACTGCTCACACAGCTGACGCCAGTCGGCGGGGCTGCTGTACAGGCTGGCAGTCTCCTCGCAGAGTTCGGACACCCGGATATCCGGGTGATAGTCCCCCTCCTGGAACTGCACCCCGATACGCTGAAAGAGCGTCCGGCGGCGCTGTTTCGGGTCCTGTCCCAGCAGGCGCACCCTTCCGGCGTCCGCCTGTTTCGTCCCCAGCATGCACTCGATGGTGGTGCTCTTCCCTGCGCCGTTGGCACCCAGCAAACCGAACACCGTGCCGTGGGGCACCGAAAGATCCAGGTGATCCACCACTGTTTTTCCATGATAGGCTTTGGTAAGCCCCTGTACCAAGATCGCCTCGCTCATTCCGCAACCCTCCTCACTGCCCGCAGCTCGATGTAGCCACGCTGCCCGCGAGGTTCCAGCTGGATGCGCGGATTTTCGTCGTCCCAACGGTATCCGATGACGGTGGGGTCGTAGCGATCCATGGCATACTGCACGCTGCGGATGGCTTGGCAATAGTCCTCCTCCGGGAAGGGCAGCCCCTGGAACATCAGGTACTCCGCTTCCGGCAGGTGGATGACGTCAAAGCCCTCCGGGACGATGCCCATGTAGTCGGTCTCCACCTCTACCCCCTGCACATAGGTGGATGTATGGGGCTCTTTGTACTTGCTCGGCAGCCACATGGATACCGGTTCACCGCAAAGGGACTTCATGCTCATGAGGATGCCCCACACATCGCAGCTGACCTCTTCGCAGTACGGAAAGTAGTCCTCCGCACGCTGGCCGCGTTTGATGATGCACAGGCGTTCCGGTTTGCGGATGACCTGGATGAAAATAGGTTGTACATTGGACACGTCGATATGCTCCTTTCTCAGTTCACGGTATTTGGCACCGTAAGGAGTGAAGAAGGCGATGGGCACAGGCTGTTTCCTGTAGTCACTGGGATTCAGTCCGAACTCCCGATAAAACGCCCGCGTGAAGGTGTCCACGTTGGAAAACCCCGCCTCGTAAGCCGCGTCGATCACCCTCCCCTCTCCTCTCCGCAGCTGTTTGGCTGCCTGGGTGAGGCGGTATTTGCGGATATACTCCGTTGGGGTCAGCCCCAGGTAGTCCCGGAACAGCCGGTAGGAATACCACGGGGAGAACAGCGACGCACGGGCCAGATCGGACAGGCTGATGTCCTCCGTCCGGTTCTGTTCGATGTAGTCCTGCATCCGTTGGACAGCCAAGACCTGCTCTTTCATACACATCCCCCTCCTTACAGGCGACATTCTACCGTGCCAGGCCGTTTTTTTCTCGACGTTCCTTGCTATTTTCCCCTCGCCGCTGTGCCCATGCCAAACAACATCCCATATCCCAGCAGGCCGCCGGCGGTGTTGGTGATGACATCGGTGATGTCCGCGCTCCGCGCACCGTTGAGGAAGGGCTGCAGCAGCTCGATGGACAGACTCAGCGCCATCGTCGCCAGCAGACAGCGGAGCAGGCCACACCGCTTTCCCGATGTACGGCGGCACAGGGGATACAAAACGCCAAAGGGCACCGTCATGATGACATTCAGCACGATCTGGCGGACAAAATCCCCATATCCCTTGATGGCATCCTCAAATGGGGTCATGTGCATGGGGATGTAGGGGTGGCGGAGGCAAAAGGGCAGCGAGGTGAGGACTGGCATGAGTGTCACCAGCAGGACGCCGGAGAGGTAGAGAAAGAACAGCGTGTTGATTGCCAGGACGAGCCTGCCCCTGTTCTTCCACCGTGTACACAGGAACCCTATGTACAGCAGCGCCAACGCCGCGAGATCTAAGGCATATGGAAGTAGTTTGCGCATTGGGTTCACCTCCCACCAGTTCCTATGTTCGCTCGCCGCAGAAAAGACGCAGTACAACCCGATGCTGTCTCGGATTGCACTGCGTCGGAGCGTCCGGCAATTTGAACGTTCGTTCAGCTGTCCACCAGCGCCTGAAAGGCGGCGTCCCGGTCAAAGGTGCCTGCTGCAAAGCCGGGGATCTCCTTGATGGATTTGCAGACGCTGATGCTGAATCCCGTGAGGATCTGTCCGATCTCCTGGTCGGAGTAGGGACAGTCGCCGGTGACGATCAGCGTGGACAGACTGTGCACCACCAGCCACAGGTTGCGGAAATACAGGTCGGCTTCTTGGTCGGTGATGTGGTAAATGCTGACCAGCGTCGGACGGACCAGCGCTTGCAGGTGTCTCATGGCTTCCATGGCGCTGTACCCGTTCTCCTGGCTCTGCGGCAGGAACAGGAGCCGGTAAAGCTCCGGTTCCTCCCAGGCGAATCGGATGTACTGCATCCCAACGCCGAAGAAGGGAATCCGCTCTTTTAGACCAGCATCCGTGTAGCGGTCGTATACCTCTATCGCAGCGGCATACACTTCCCGTTTCGCGCCATCCATAGAGCCGAAGCAGGTGAAGACGGGCTGGGTAGAGGTGCCCAGTTGGTCGGCGATGCCTTTCGCCGTCAGCCCGGCGATGCCTTTCGCCCGCACCACCTGTAGGGCGGCTTCCACCATTTCTGCTTTCGTGAATTTGTTCTTCGGTGCCATGGGGTATCCTTTCGTTTAATGTACATTGTGTGATATATATTGTTTATTATAGTTGTGGAGGATGTGCTTGTCAATCAAAATAAAACGGATTTCTCCCGTATCAGCTGTGTATTACAAAAAACGCTGTATTGTACGCACTCTCGCTACAATACAGCGTCTTTTCCTCTTTTTTCAGCTATTCTGATCCGTCGTATGGAACTGCTTCAGGTTCCCGGTCTTGCCGTTGCGCTTGTCCAGCGCATCCCCCAGCCACTGGGGCTGGATGCCCTTGCAGACCATCATGACCATCAGGTGGTAGTACAGGTTGCCCATTTCAGCGGCGATGCCGGCTTTATCGCCGGCTTTGGCAGCGATGAGCATGAGGCTGCACGCCTCGCCCACCTTTTTCAGGATCTTATCCAGCCCCTCCCGGAACAGGTAGGCGGTATAAGAGTTCTCATCCTCACTGTGCTGCCGCGCCCGGATGACGTCGAACAGGGCGTCGATGGGCTGTCCCTCCTGCTGGCAGCGGGTGTTCACCTCCGCCAGGACGGCGTCCAGGGTCACGTCCTCGCTCCCCAGCAGGACAGCGGTGTGGTAGAACACGTCGCACAGCTCGCCCAGGGTCTCCGGGGTGTCCTCGTTCTTGGCGGCGATGACCGCCTCGAAGCACTCTTCCCCGCACTTCTTCAAAATCTTGTCCAGACCTTCCCGGTACAGATAGTTGGTATAGGATTTCTCCCCGCCGTCGTGGATCTTGCGATCCACCACCACCTCATACTGCTCCTGGAGGGCGTTCTGGATCTGCGCCTCCGTCCAGATGCCGTTGAAGAAGCAGCTCCGGCGGCCAGTGTGGCAGGTGGGGCCTACCGGGTCGCAAATATAAAGCAGGGTGTCGGTGTCACAGTCGGTCACCATCTTCTTCACGTAGAGAAAATGGCCGCTGGTCTCCCCCTTGTTCCACAGCTTCTGGCGGCTCCGGCTCCAGAACCAGGCGGTGTGGGTCTCCAAAGTCTTCTGATAGGCTTCCTCGTTGGTGTAGCCCAGCATCAGGATGTCCTTGGTCTCCCGATCCTGGATGATGACCGGGATCAGGTCGGATTTGGCGAATAAATCTTTGATTTCGATCATAACGGCTCCCTTCACCGCACGGGTATGTCTTGGGTTTTCAGATAGTCTTTCACCTGGGGCACAGTCAGCTCCCCGAAGTGGAACAGGGACGCCGCCAGGGCGGCGTCGGCGTCCGCCTGGGTGAACACGTCCGCAAAGTGCTCCAACGCGCCGCAGCCGCCGGAGGCGATGACCGGGATATGGACGGCGTTGGTGACAGCGCGGGTCATCTCCAGGTCGAAGCCCTTCTTGGTGCCGTCGGCGTCCATGGAGGTCAGCAGAATCTCCCCTGCGCCCAGGGCTTCGCCCTTCTTTGCCCACTCGATGGCGTCCAATCCGGTGGGCGTCCGGCCACCGGCCACCACCACTTCATAGCTGCCGTCCTCCCGACGTCTGGCGTCGATGGCCAGCACCACGCACTGGCTGCCGAACCGCTCCGCCGCCCGGGAGATGAGGGTGGGGTCCTTCACTGCCGCTGAGTTGACGCTGATCTTATCCGCCCCCGCCCGCAGCAGCTCCTGAAAATCCTCCAGGGTGCGGATGCCGCCGCCTACGGTGACGGGCACGAACACCTGCTGGACGGTCTTGCGCACCACGTCGGCCACGGTCTTGCGAGCTTCGTAGGTGGCGGTGATGTCCAGGAAGACGATCTCGTCCGCGCCCTGCTGGGAGTAGTAGGTGGCCAGCTCCACCGGGTCACCGGCGTCGCGGATGTTGACAAAGTTCACGCCCTTGACCACCCGTCCATCCCGGACGTCCAGGCAAGGGATAATGCGTTTGGCTAACATAGTCGTCCCTCCTTACGGGTTGTCCTGGCTGCCGCCGTCCGCCACCGCCTGCGCCAAGTCGATGGTACCGGCGTAGTAGGCTTTGCCGATGATGGCTCCGTACAGGCCCATCTTTTTCAGCTTCCGGATGTCCTCGTTGTTGGACACGCCGCCGGAGGCCACGATCTGGCAGGAGACCGCTTTTTGCAGCCGCTCCAGAGAGGCGAAGGAGGGGCCGGAGAGCATCCCGTCGGTGGCGATGTCGGTGAAGATGAGGGTCTTGACGCCGATGGACTCCATCTGCTTGGCGAAGTCCACATAGTCCAGGCCGCTGCCTTCCACCCAACCGGCGGTCTTCACTTCCCCGTTCAGGGCGTCGCAGCCCACGGCGATGCGGTCGCCGTAGACGCGGACCGCTTCCTGCACGAAGTCCGGGTCGGTGACTGCCGCGGAGCCGATGACCATACGCCAGACGCCCATGGCGTCCACTGCTTTCAGATCCTCCATGCTCCGGATGCCGCCGCCCATCTCGATCTTCATGCCGGACTGTTCGGCGACCTCTTTCACGATGGCGGCATTCACCCGGCTGCCGCTCTTGGCGCCGTCCAAATCCACCATGTGGATGACCTTGGCACCGGCGGTGGCGAACTCCTGCGCCACGGCTACCGGGTCGTCGGCCACCTGGTGGACGGTATCAAAATCGCCCTTTTTCAGGCGCACGACCTTTCCGTCTTTCAAATCAATGGCAGGTTCCAGGATCATTTGGTCAGTCCTCCAAAGTTCTTCAAAATCTGCATCCCCACGTCACCGGATTTTTCCGGATGGAACTGGGTGCCGAACACGTTGCCGCTCTGGACGGCGGCCAGCACTTCCCCACCGTAATCGGTGGTGGCGATGACGTTCTCCCGCCGGGCGGCGCTGCCGCAGAAGCTGTGGACGAAGTACACGTAGCAGCCCTCGTCCAGCCCGGCGAACAGCGGGGACGGGTTGGGGAATTGCAAGCTGTTCCAGCCGATGTGGGGCAGCTTCAAGTTGGTCTCGATCAGCTCCACCTGTCCGGGGACGAAGCCCAGACCGTCGGTCTTGCGGACCTCGCTGCTCCAGTCGAACAACAGCTGCATCCCCAGGCAGATGCCCAGCATGGGCTTCTTGGCGGCCTGCTCCTTCAGGGTGGCCACCAGGCCGGTCTGCTGTAGCTTTTCCGCCGCGTCGGGGAACGCCCCTACGCCGGGTAGGATGATACCATCCGCTCGTTCCAGGTCGGACGCCTGGTCGGTAATTTTGCTCTCCCGACCGATATACTGCAAGGCGTTGGTGACACTCATCAGGTTGCCCACGCCGTAGTCGATCACTGCGATATAGCCCATTTACAACACTCCCTTTGTGGACACCACGCCGCTGCCTTCCACCTTCACGGCGTCCCGCACCGCCATGCCCAAGCTCTTGAACAGGCCCTCGGTGATGTGGTGGGCGTTGGCTCCATAGAAACACTTCTGGTGGAGGGTGATGCCGGCGTTCATGGCCAGGGCACGCATGAACTCCACCGTCAAGCAGCTGTCATACTCGCCAATGCGCTCCTGGGGCATGGGGGCGTCAAAGACCAGATAGGGGCGGTTGGAGAAGTCCAGCGCCGTGAAGGTCAACGCCTCGTCCATGGGCACATAGCAGCTGCCAAACCGCCGGATGCCCGCCCGGTCGCCCAGCGCCTGTTTCAGCGCCAGACCCAGGCAGATGCCCACGTCCTCCACCGTGTGGTGGCCGTCCACATAGAGGTCGCCGGTGGCCTGGACGGTGAGGCCAATTTTCGCATAAAACCCAAAGGCGGTGAGCATATGGTCAAAGAAGCCGATGCCGGTCTTGACGCTCACATCGCCGCCGTCCAAGTTCACGGCGACCTCAATTTGGGTCTCTTTGGTGTCTCGCATGACGGTTCCAATCCGTGCCATGGTCATCCCTCCCGGTTACTCAAATCGTACTTTGATGGCATTGGCGTGAGCGGTCAGATGCTCCGTCTCCGCAAACACCTCGATATCTTTGTGGATGCTGCCCAGGGTGTCCTGGTCGAACTCCATGATGCTGGTCATCTTCAAAAAGCTGTCCACGGACAGGGGCGAGAAGAACCGCGCGGTGCCCGAGGTGGGCAGGACGTGGGCGGGACCTGCGAAGTAGTCGCCCAGAGGTTCCGGTGCCCAGTGACCCAGGAAGATGGCGCCTGCGTTGTGGATGTAGGGCAGGAGAGCACGAGGCTGGGCAGTGCAGATCTCCAAATGCTCCGGGGCGATCAGATCGGCCAGCTCGGCGCAGCGCTCCAAGGTGTCGCAGACGATGGCGGCACCGAAGTTGGCAAAGGACTGCTCCATGATCTCGCTGCGCTCCAGGTAAGACATCTGGCGGATGATTTCTTGATCGACCGCCTCCGCCAGCGCCTGGCTGGTGGTGAGCAGCATGGGAGACGCCAGCTTGTCGTGCTCCGCCTGGCTCATCAGGTCGGCAGCCACGAACTTGGGGTTGGCGGTGTCGTCCGCCACGATCAAAATTTCAGACGGGCCTGCCACCATGTCGATATCTACCGTGCCGTAGGCCATCCGCTTGGCCGCTGCCACGTAGGCGCTGCCCGGCCCCACCAGCTTGTCCACCCGGGGGATGAATCCAGCGCCGTACATCAGCGCCGCCACCGCTTGGACGCCGCCCACGCCGATGACCCGATCGACTCCGGCAATCTTGGCCGCAGCCAACACTGCCTGGTTCAGGTTCTCGGTGGGAGGCGTGACCATGACGATCTCCTTGACCCCGGCCACCTTGGCGGGGACGGCGTTCATGAGGACGCTGGAGGGATAGGCGGCGGTGCCGCCGGGGACGTATACACCCACCCGGGTCAGGCCGCGGACGATGCGTCCTACCTTGCCGCCGTCCGGGTTGGTCCACTCCACCGTCTTGCACAGCAGGTGCTCATTGTAGTCCCGGATGTTCTGGGCTGCGTGCTCCATGGCAGCGATGAGCTTGGGGTCACAGGCGTCATAGGCCGCCTGCAACTCCTCCTTGGTGAACTCCTTGGGCTCCGCCCCGTCCAGCTTCACGCTGTACTCCCGGACGGCCTCATAGCCCCGCGCCTTCACATCCGCCATCATTTGGGCGGCGGTGCGGTTGATCTCCTCGCCGATCTCCGCCGCACGGGTACGCAAATTATTGATCAGCGCCAGCTCTGCTGCGCCGTCTGCTTTGATGATCTGAATCATGTGTTATCCCTCAATATACTGTTCACACTTACTGATAAAGTCCAAAATCTCGTTTTTGTACAGCTTCATGCTGGCCGTATTCACGATGAGCCGAGCGCTGATGGGCGCCACCGTCTCGATGGGCACCAGGCCGTTGGCCTTCAACGTGGCGCCCGTTTCCACGATGTCCACGATGGCGTCGGCCAGACCTAAAATGGGCGCCAGCTCTACACTGCCTTCAATTTTGATCACGTCCACATCCATGCCCTTTGCGGCGAAGAATGCCTTGGTCACTGCTGGGTATTTGGACGCGATGGTGCGGGTCTTGTAGGTGCCATAGAAATCGCTGCCCTCTTTCACCGCCAGGGCGAAGCGGCATTTGCCGAAGCCCAGATCCAGCACTTCAAAGAAGCTGCCCCCCTGCTCCATGATGGTGTCCTTGCCCACGATGCCCAGGTCGCAGATGCCGTGCTCCACGTAGGTGATGACGTCGGGGGCTTTGGACAGGACGGCGTCCAGGGGGTAGTTGGGGATGGAGTGGACCAGGCGGCGGCCAGGGTCTTTGATGGGGGAGCAATCCAACCCTGCCCGCTCAAAGAGTGCCACGCTGTTGTCCTGTAATCTGCCCTTGGTCAGGGCGATGCGCAATCTGTTCATACCGATACCTCCCGCTGTCCTTTGTCGTCCAATACGATGACGGTCTTGACGCCGTGCTCCCGTGCCATCTGCATGGTGCTCTCCAGCTTCAGGCAGGGGGAGAGCTGACAGGTGCCCTCCGGGGTGTGATCCACGATGGACAGGGCCCAGCCCAACAGCTCCGGCTCGAAGTGGATGACCTTCTCCACCTGGGGCAGCTCCGCCTTGGGCAGGCAGGAGGCCAGAGCGTCCACGTCCACGGCGAACCCGGTGGCTTTGGCGGGACGGCCGAAGCAGGTGGCCAGGTTATCGTAGCGGCCGCCAGAGAGGACAGCCACGCCAGCGCCCTCGGCGTAGCCCCGGAAGATGACGCCGGTATAGTAGTCCAGCTGGTGCACCATGCCCAGGTCGAACTTCACGTGGTCGCCGAAGCCGGCAGCGCAGAGGGTATCATATAAGGTACGCAGGTAAGCGGTGACCTCGGTGGGACCGCCTTGGAGGGCTTCCGCCTCGTCCAGCACCTCTACCCCGCCGAACAGGAAGGCCAGGCGCTTGATAGCGGCGCAGCCCTCTTGCTTTTCGTAAGGAATGAGGAAATCGTTCAGCGCAGCATAGCTCTTGCCCTCGATGAGGGAGCGCATCTTCTCCGTCTCCTCCTCGTCCATGTCCAGCCGGTCGGCGAACAGGCGGAAGATGCCGGCATGCCCCAGCTCCACGTGGAATTTCTCCAGACCGCAGGCTTTCATAGACTCCACTGCGGCGGCGATGACCTCCAGGTCGGCTTTGATGCCGCCTGCGCCGATGAGCTCGATGCCGCACTGAGGGATTTCGCTGCTGTTGCCCTTGTTGCCGGTATTGGAGCGATAGACGGTGCCGTTGTAGAAGAACCGCCGGGGCAGGACCATGTCCTTGAGCTTGGTGCCGGCCACGCGGGCGATGGGGGTGGTCATATCCGGCCGCATGACGCAGATCTTACCGCTGCGGTCGATGACCTTGGTGAGGTTTTCCTGGGGAATATTGTTGCCCGCCAGGGTGAACACGTCGTAGTATTCCATCTCCGGCGTCATGATTTCCGTATAACCCCGCTGGCGGAACACGCGGGTGAGCTGACTCTGGACGCTGCGCCGCTCCATGCACTCGCCGAACAGGCGGTCCCGGGTGCCCTCCGGGGTATTGGGGATGTATTTCATTGCCTTTGCACTCCTATCTGAAAAACGGGCTTGGGGGTGGGTGCGGCCCGCTGTCACTTTAGTTCGCTAATACATTATCACGGAATAGTTTGTTTGTCAACTGGCATTTTGGATGAATACAAACCGGAAATGCACTGCATGGTAAGGGAAACCCCCGGGGTAGGGTTGATAAATTGCTCATCCTTGTACTCCTACCCGAACCGTCCCCCCGCCTGTTGACAGGCGGGGCCTACGCTAAAAACCTGCCCCCGGCAGGTTTTCTTAACGCTGCGGTCTGCGGATGCCGACCAAGGGCTTTGTCCTTGGAACCCACTTCCTTTTCTCACTCTGTGTAAGTTCGATTGAGCCAAATCATAGATTTGGAATCTCACTTATCAGAGAAGCAAAAGGAAGCGAAAAGAAGCTAAAGCGCCCTGCGGGGCTTGAATTTCGGTTACGTTTGTGTTAATCGAACCGCGGCTCCCAGTGCTCCGCCCGATACGCCTGATAACACATCCAGATCTGCTCCGGATTCTGTTTCCCCAAGATGAGGGGCGGCAGGTCGGTCAGTGGGAAGTATCTCCGCTCCGACGTCTCGATATTGGGCTGAAACTCGCCGCCCAACACCCGGCACAGGACGAAGATTTTGCAAACACCGTAGAAGTTAGCCGGGCGGTTCCGTTTCTGCTGGCTGTCCAGCGCCACGATGCGGTAAGGTTCCACCTCCACGCCCGCTTCCTCCCAGGCTTCCTTTTTGGTATTGGAACGGACGGTCTCCCCCTCGTCGCACCAGCCGCCGGGCATGGACCATTTTCCGTTCCGCTCCCGCACCAGCAAAACTCGGTCGTCATCAAAGATGGCGGCGCGGGTCTCGATTTTAGGCGTCTGGTAGCCCAAGTCCAGGGCGAAGGCGTCCTTCAGCCGTGCCGGGGGCAAGTCCAGCTCATAGGCTGCCATCTCCGCCGCGATGTCCCGGATGCGCAGGAAGCGTTCCCGGTCGAAGTCGTTGGTGGTGTACTGGATGCCGGCGGCGGCCATGTTTTGCAGCTCCTTCGCCCAGCGGAAGAGCTGTGTCGATTTTGGTTCCATTTTCAAACCGCCTTTCATTTAGAATAAGGTAAGCTGACTGGTGTCGGGCAGGTCGTCCAACGCGCCCATATGCCGCAGCTGCTCCACGTGGGCTTTGGAGACCTTAGGGCAGGCGTCCACCAGCTCCTCGACGGAGATGAACTCCCTCCCTTTCCGCTGCTCCACGATGGACTCCGCCGCCGCTTCCCCCAGACCGGGGATGGAGACGAAGGGCGGGATGAGCATTTTTTTGTCCTCCACCATGATGAAGTCCTTGGCAGCGCTCTGGTACAAGTCCATTTTGCCAAAGGTGAAGCCGCGGAGATAGAACTCATAGCACATCTCCAGGGTGGTATACATCTTGTCCTCCACATCGGAGATCTTGTCCTTGGCTTTGATCTCTGCCATCTTGGCCTTGCACACGTCCATACCCAAGCACATACAGGTGGCGTCCACTGCCTTGGCACGGATGGAGAAGTAGGCGGCGTAGAAGGCCAGCGGGCGATGCACCTTGAACCAGGCGATACGGAAGGCCATGGTGACGTAGGCCACGGCGTGGGCTTTGGGGAACAGGTATTTGATCTTCCGGCAGGACTCTATGTACCACTCTGGGATGTTGTGTTCCTGCATTTCTTCTACGATACCGTCTGGCCAACTCTTGCCCTTATGGATGACGCCCTTTCGCACCGCCTCCATGAACTTGAAGCTCCGCAGCTCGTCCACACCCATGGAGATGAGGTAGAGCATGATGTCGTCTCGGCAGCCGATGGCCTCGGTGACCGAGGCGGTGCCGGACAAAATTAAGTCCTTGGCGTTGCCCAGCCACACGTCGGTGCCGTGGGAGAAGCCGGACAGGCGCAGGAGGGTGTCGAAGTTTTTGGGCTGGGTGTCGATGAGCATCCCGCGGGTGAAGCCGGTGCCGAACTCCGGGATACCGCAGGAGCCGGTGGGGCCCAGCACTGGGTCGTTCTCGAAACCCAGCACCTTGGAGGAGCAGAAGATGGACATGGTGTCCTTGTCGTCCAGGTGGATTTTTTGCGGGTCCACCCCGGTTAGGTCCTGGAGCATCTTGATCATGGTGGGGTCATCGTGCCCCAGCATATCCAGCTTCAGCAGGTTGTCCTCCATGGAGTGGTATTCAAAGTGGGTGGTGATGATGTCCGAATGGGGGTCGTCCGCCGGGTGCTGCACCGGGCAGAAATCATAGATTTCTTTGTCGCCCGGGATGACCACCATGCCGCCGGGGTGCTGGCCGGTGGTACGCTTGACATTGGTACATCCAGCGGCCAAACGGGCCTTTTCTGCCTCGGAAACGGTCAGATTGCGCTCTTCCAGGTACTTTAACACGTACCCGTAAGCGGTCTGCTCCGCCACCGTGCCTACAGTGCCTGCCTTGAACACGTGGTGTTCCCCGAACAGCTCAAAGGTATGCTGGTGGGCCTTGGCCTGGTACTCACCGGAGAAATTCAGGTCGATGTCCGGCACCTTGGTGCCGCCGTAGCCCAGGAAGGTCTCGAAGGGGATGTTGAACCCGTCCTTGTCCATGGGCGTGCCACAGTGGGGGCAGATTTTGTCGGGCAAGTCCGCCCCGCAGCCGTATTTTTCGATGTCGGTATCGAAATCAGAATAGCGGCAGTTGGGACAGCGGTAGTGGGGCGGCAGGCTGTTGACCTCGGTGATGCCGGACAGAAAGGCCACGATGGAGGAGCCGACACTGCCTCGGGAGCCCACCAGGTAGCCGTGCTCCATGGAGTCCGCCACCAGCTTCTGAGCGGACATATAGATGACGTCGTACTTCCGCTGGATGATGCCGGGCAGCTCCAGGTCGATACGGTCTTGGACGATCTTGGGCAGCTCATCGCCGTACAGACGGTGGGCTTTTTCGTAGACCAACCGTTCCAATTCCTCCGCCGAATTTTCCAGTTTCGGGGCGAACAATCCCTTGGGCAGAGGCGGTATCACATCGCACATTTTGGCGATGTGGTTAGGGTCGTCGATGACCACTTTGTGACAATCTTCCGGACCCAAGTACGAAAATTCGTCTAGCATCTCGTCGGTGGTCTTAAAATAGATGGGCAGGGACTTATCCGCGTCGGACAAACCGCTGGCGTTGAGCAGGATATGTCGCAATTGCTCCTGCTCCGGGTCCAGGAAATGCACGTCGCCGGTGGCGCAGACCGGCTTGTTCAGCTCCTTGGCCAGCTTCACGATGGTGCGGTTCAGGTCCCGCAGCCCCTCCTCGTCGGCGATGGTGCCCTTATCCAACAGGAAGAAGTTGTTGCAGATGGGCTGAATTTCCAAGAAGTCGTACCAGGACGCAATACGCCGCAGCTCCCGCCAGTCCTTGTGATCCAGGATGGCTTTGAACAGCTCGCCGGCGGCACAGGCGCTGCCCACGATGAGCCCCTCTCTGTTCTCGTTGATCAGGCTCTTGGGCATGATGGGGAACCGGTGGAAGTGCTCCAGGTGGGACAGGGAGATGAGTTTGTAGAGGTTGCGCAGACCGGATTGGTTTTTCGCCAACAGGATGACATGCCCCGGCTTCTGGCGGCGCTTCACTGCCGAGCGCAGCTGGAGCATTTTCCCGTTGATCTGGTCGATGCGCTCCACCCCCAAGTCCCCCAGCATCCGCCGGAAGGGCATGAGCATATAACCCACCATGGCGGCGTCGTCGCAGGCGCGATGGTGGTTGAAGGCGGGCAGTTTCAGGTGCTCCGCCACGATGTCCAATTTGTATTTTCCCAAATCCGGCAGCAGGTTTTGCGCCAAAATGAGGGTGTCGATGGAGGGATTGGTGAACGGACGCCCCATCCGGGCGCAGCCTTCCGCCAAAAAGCCCATGTCGAACTCGGCGTTGTGGGCGGCCAGCGGGCGATCCCCCACCCAGTCCAAAAAGGCGTTCAGCGCCTCCTCCTGGCTGGGCGCGTCGGCCACCATGGAATCGGTGATGCCGGTCAGCTCCACGATGTTCCGGGGGATGGGTCGCGCCGGGTTGACAAAGGTGTTGTACTGATCCACCACTTCCCCGTTCTTGAGCACCACGGCGCCGATCTCGGTGATGACGTCCCGTTTTCGGCTCAGACCAGTGGTCTCGATGTCGAAGCAGACGATCTCGGTGTCTATGGACAGCGGACAGTCCCCGTGCACCACCACTCGGTCGTCCACGTCGTTGACGAAGTAGCCTTCTACGCCGTAGATGACCTTGATTTTGTCCCCGGCGGCGCTGGCGGCGTCGGGGAACGCCTGGGCGATGCCGTGGTCGGTGATGGCGATGGCCTTGTGCCCCCAGGAGATGGCGCGCTTGACCGCGTCCTTCACCTCGGTGAGGGCGTCCATCTTGGAAAATCTAGTATGTAGGTGCAGCTCCACCCGCTTCTCTTCCGCACGGTCCTTTCGGGCAGGTGGTGCTTCCGCCTCGGCGATGGCGAAGGGGGACAATTCTAGGTCGCCGTTGTACAGCCCCAGCTTGCCCTCCACCGTCACGTACATCCCCTTCTTGATGCCCTCCAGGATGGGTTTCGCCGCCCGGTTCTCCATGAATTTGGAGACGGTGACCGAGTTGGTGTTGTCCGTCACATAGAAACGGATGACCCACGCGTTGCGCTTTTTCAGCTCCCGATGGTCGATGCCGAACACCTTGCCGGTGACGGTGACCCGACGCAAGTCCAGACGTACCTCGCTCATGGGGATGGGTTTGGTGCGGATGGACTTGCCCAAGATCATCCCCACCACCGGTTTCAGCTGCCCTTTCTTCTTCACGGGCATGGGAGGACGGTTGGCCATGGCTTTCTTCATGGCCGCCTGACGCAGGGCTTCGGTCTGGGCGAACACGTCTTCCGGTGCGTCCGGGATGGGCGGTGCGTCCACCGTCTCCGGCGATTCCGGCGGCAGCTCTTCCCAGCAAGGTTCCTGGACGAACGCCTCCTCCGGCGGCTCCTCGGGCAGGGGGATGTCGTCGCCGACGGCGG
>CAKTHW010000026.1 GCA_934565425.1 uncultured Oscillospiraceae bacterium | reverse complement strand
GCACCCCCCTGGACATCGTCCTGAACCCCCTGGGCGTGCCTTCCCGTATGAACATCGGTCAGGTGCTGGAAGTCCACCTGGGCTACGCCGCCAAGACCCTGGGCTGGAAGGTGGCCACCCCCATCTTCAACGGCGCCAACGAAAAGGACATCCAGGAGCTGCTGAAGCAGGCTGGCCTGAACGAGAACGGCAAGAGCTGGCTGTACGACGGCCGTACCGGCAGACGGTTCGATAACCCCGTCACCGTGGGCTACGTCTACTTCCTGAAACTCCATCACCTGGTCGACGATAAGATCCACGCCCGCTCCACCGGCCCCTACAGCTTGGTCACCCAGCAGCCTCTGGGCGGCAAGGCACAGTTCGGCGGCCAGCGCTTCGGCGAAATGGAAGTCTGGGCTCTGGAAGCTTACGGCGCTGCCTACACCCTCCAGGAAATTTTGACCGTCAAGTCCGACGACGTGGTGGGCCGTGTCCGCACCTACGAATCCATCGTCAAGGGTCACAACGTGCCCAAGCCCGGTGTGCCCGAATCCTTCAAGGTCTTGATGAAGGAATTGCAGGCACTCTGCCTGGACGTCCGCGTGCTGGACCGCAACGGCGACGAAGTGGAACTGAAGGACGACGAGGACGAGGGCTTCACCCCGGATCGCCGCCAGATGTCCGATTTCGATTACGCCAGCGACGAGGGCGAATTCGCCGCCCACGGCTTTACCACCGGCAAGATGGAAGCGGACGGCAATGTGGTCTCCGATTTCGAGGAAGGCGAGCTGTTCATCGACGATTCCGCCACTACGGAATCCGAACCCAATGAAGAAGAATAATCAGAGGAGGTAGAATTGAGAATGAGTTGTCCTGATTTTGACGCAATTAAAATCTCTATCGCCTCTCCAGACACCATTCGGGAATGGTCCTATGGCGAGGTTCTGAAGCCGGAAACCATCAACTACCGCACCCTCAAGCCGGAACGGGACGGCCTGTTCTGTGAGCGCATCTTTGGCCCGACCAAGGATTGGGAGTGCCACTGCGGGAAGTATAAGAAGATCCGCTACAAGGGCAAGGTCTGCGACCGCTGCGGCGTGGAAGTCACCCGTGCCAAGGTGCGCCGGGAACGGATGGGTCACATCGAACTGGCCGCTCCCGTCTCCCACATCTGGTACTTCAAGGGCATCCCCTCCCGGATGGGCACCATCCTGGACATCAGCCCCAGACTGCTGGAACAGGTCCTGTACTTCGTCTCCTATATCGTCACCGACCCCGGCAGCACCCCTCTGTCCAAGAATCAGATCCTGTCTGAGCGGGAATACCGGGACTATCGTGAAAAATATGAATACGACTTCGACGCCGGCATGGGCGCCGAAGCCGTCCAGAAGCTGCTGGCCGACATCGACCTGGCAGAGCTGTCCGTCTCCCTGCGCAAGAGCCTGGAGGGCGCCAGCGGCCAGAAGAAGATCAAGCTGGTCAAGCGCCTGGAAGTGGTGGACGCCTTCCTCCAGTCCGGCAACCGTCCGGAATGGATGATCATCGAAGCGCTCCCCATCATCCCCCCCGAGCTGCGTCCCATGGTGCAGCTGGACGGCGGCCGGTTCGCTACCTCTGACCTGAACGACCTCTATCGCCGGGTCATCAACCGCAACAACCGCCTCAAGCACCTGATGAAGCTCAACGCTCCCGACATCATCATCCGCAACGAAAAGCGGATGCTCCAGGAAGCCGTCGACGCCCTCATCGACAATGGTCGCCGTGGCCGTGCTGTCACCGGCGCCAACAACCGTGCCCTGAAATCCCTGTCCGATATGCTCAAGGGTAAGCAGGGGCGCTTCCGTCAGAACCTGCTGGGCAAGCGTGTGGACTACTCCGGCCGTTCCGTTATCGTGGTTGGCCCTGAGCTGAAAATTTACCAGTGCGGCCTGCCCAAGGAAATGGCCATCGAGCTGTTCCGCCCCTTCATCATGAAGAAGCTGGTGGAGGATGGCTCCGCCAACAACATCAAGTCCGCCAAGAAGATGGTGGATAAGGGTCACCCCGCCGTGTGGGACGCCCTGGACAGTGTCATCAAAGACCACCCCGTCATGCTCAACCGCGCACCTACCCTCCACCGCCTGTCCATCCAGGCTTTCGAGCCGGTGCTGGTGGAGGGCCGCGCCATCAAGCTGCACCCCCTGGTCTGCACCCCCTTCAACGCCGACTTCGACGGCGACCAGATGGCTGTCCACGTGCCCCTGGGCGCAGAGGCTCAGGCAGAAGCCCGTGTCCTCATGCTCTCCGCCAACAACCTGCTCCGTCCCCAGGACGGCAGCCCCGTCACCGTTCCCACCCAGGACATGGTGCTGGGTTCCTACTACCTGACCTACGAGAAGGATGATCCGGTGGTAGAGGACATGTGCTTCGAGACCGCCGAAGAAGTGGCCGAAAAGCTCAACAACGGCGAGCTGGAAGGGGACGACCGCGTTTGGGTCCGCGACCCGGACGAGAGCCGTTACCAGCCTTGGATCGCCACCACCGCTTACCTGTGCCGGGACGCCGCAGAAGCTGGCACCCTGCCTCGTGAAATTTTCCCCACCTACCGCAGCGACGTGGAAGCCCGTATGGCCTACGACGCCGGTGTGCTGGATCTGCATATCCCCATCCTCATCTACCGGAAGGACCCCGAACGGGGCCACGAAGGTCTGGTGCGCACCACCGTCGGCCGCCTGATCTTCAACGACCAGGTGCCGCAGGATCTGGGCTTCATCGACCGCAACGATCCCGAGCATTGGCTGGAACCGGAGATCAACCAGATCTGCGGCAAGAAGCTGCTGGGTAAGATCATCTCCTCCTGCATCGCCAAGCACGGCTTCGCCGTCTCCGCCAATATGCTGGACGGCATCAAGGCTCAGGGTTATCACTACTCCACCATCGGCTCCCTGACCGTATCCATCTACGACATGACCATTCCGCAGGTCAAGTACGAAATGGTCGCCAAGAGCGAAAAGATGGTCGTCAAGATCGAAAACCAGTTCCGCCGCGGCTTCCTGACCAACGACGAACGGTATCGCCTGGTGGTCAAGGAATGGGAAAAGACCACCAACGACGTCTCTGTAGCACTGCAGAAGGGCATGGATCAGTACAACCCCATCTTCATGATGGCAGACTCTGGCGCCCGTGGTTCTCAGGCTCAGATCCGTCAGCTGGCTGGTATGCGCGGCCTGCTGGCCAACACCGCCGGTAAGACCATCGAGATCCCCGTCAAGTCCAACTTCCGGGAAGGTCTGTCCGTCCTGGAATACTTCATCTCCTCCAGAGGCGCACGTAAGGGCCTGTCCGATACCGCTCTGCGTACCGCTGACTCCGGTTACCTGACCCGTCGTCTGGTCGACGTCTCCCAGGAAGTCATCGTCCGTAGCGAGGACTGTGGCACTGACGACGGCATCATGGTCTACGAGATCGAAGAAAACGGCCAGGTCATCGAGACCTTCGGCGAACGCATCAACGGCCGCTTCCTCAGCGAGCCCATCTGCGACCCCGAGACCGGCGAAGTGCTCTTCGATACCGATACCATCATCTATCAGAAGGACGCCGAACTGCTGGAGAAGCACGGCATCCACGAGGCCAAGGTCCGCAGCGTCCTGACCTGCCACGCCCGCAACGGTGTCTGCTCCAAGTGCTACGGCCTGAACCTGGCGCTCCAGGAACAGGTGGGCATCGGCGAGTCTGTCGGCATCATCGCCGCACAGTCCATCGGCGAACCCGGCACCCAGCTGACCATGCGTACCTTCCATACCGGCGGCGTCGCCGGCGGCGACATCACGCAGGGTCTGCCGCGAGTGGAAGAACTGTTCGAAGCACGCCGTCCCAAGAAGATGGCACAGCTGGCAGAGGTCACCGGTGTGGCCACCGTGGGCGAGACCCGGAAGGGCACCCTGGTCAGCGTCACCCTCACCGCCGACGACGGCGAAGTGTGTACCTATATGCTGCCCGCCGCTCAGCTGCTCATCAAGAACGGCGAGCGCGTGGAAAAGGGTACCCAGCTGGTGCCCGGCGCCCTGTATCCCCAGGACGTCCTGCGCATCCGTGGCATCCATCAGCTCCACGAGTACTTGGTCAAGGAAGTTCTGAAGCCTTACCGCAGCCAGGGCGTTGACATCAACGATAAGCATATCGAAGTCATCTGCCGCCAGATGATGCGGCGCGTCAAGGTGGAAGAGGCTGGCGACTCCCAGCTGCTCTCCGGCTCCACCATCAGCCTGCCCGTATTCGAGGACGCCTGCGACGCTGTCCGCGCGCGCATCGCCGCTGGCGAGACCCGGGAGGATGGCTCCCCCCTGATGCTGCCCACCTGCACCAGACTGCTGCTGGGTATCACCAAGGCCGCCCTGTCCACCGACTCCTTCCTGTCCGCCGCCTCCTTCCAGGAGACCACCAAGGTGCTGACCGAAGCCGCTATCTACGGCAAGGTAGACCACCTGCTGGGCCTGAAGGAGAACGTCATCATCGGCAAGCTCATCCCCGCCGGCACCGGCCTGGAACAGTTCCGCCACAGTGACGAATTCGACGACGACGGTGAGATCATCACCGAAAGCGCCGAAGAAGAACCGGTCGTGTCCCACGACGAAGTGGAGGAAGGCCCTCTGTTCGAGGAAAGCCCCATCTTCATGGAGGACGCTCCGGCAGAAGAGGGTGCTGACGAAGCACCCATGGATCTGGACTGAGTTCGGAACCCCTAACCAAACACAACGCCCCTAAGCAAGCTGCTTAGGGGCGTTTTTTCATAGGATGAAACAGAACAGCCGCGCCACATTGGCAAACACCATACAGAACACGATCCCGACGACAGTAGGCAGAACCGCCGCCAGTGCCGTCCACTTCCAGCTCTGGGTCTCCTTGCGGATGGTCAGCAGGGTGGTGGAGCAGGGCCAGTGCATGAGGGAGAAGAGCATGGTGGAGCCGGCGGTGATCCAGGTCCAGCCGTGGTCTAAAAACAGAGCTTTTAGTTCTAGCAGATTGTCCATGGATACCAAGCTGCCCTGTGCCAGATAGGCCATGATGACGATGGGCAGTACGATCTCATTGGCGGGAAATCCCAAGATGAATGCCACCAAAATCACGCCATCCAGCCCCATCAGCTGGGCAAACGGGTCCAAAAAGTTCGCACAGTGATTCAGCAGACTCACTCCGTCCACCGTCACATTGGCCATCCCCCACAGCACCATCCCCGCCGGTGCCGCCACCACCACTGCACGCCCCAACACAAAGAGGGTGCGATCCCAGATGGACCGGACGATGACCTTGCCGATCTGGGGTTTTCGGTAGGGCGGCAGCTCCAAGGTAAAGGAAGAGGGGACGCCCTTCAGGATGGTCTGGGACAGCAACTTGGTGACGGCGAAGGTCACCCCCAGCCCCAGCAGGATGAGCAGGGTCAGCAGCAGGGCAGACAGGAGGGAGGAGCATAACCCGCCGGCGGTGCCGATGAAGAACAGGGTCAGCAGGGTGATGAGGGTGGGGAAGCGGCCGTTGCAGGGGACGAAGCTGTTGGTCAGGATGGCCAGCAGCCGCTCCCGAGGGGAGTCGATGATGCGGCAGCCCACCACACCGGCGGCGTTGCAGCCGAACCCCATGCAGATGGTCAGCGCCTGCTTCCCACAGGCGCAGCATTTCTGGAAGGGTTTATCCAGATTGTACGCCACCCGCGGCAGATACCCCACATCCTCCAACAAGCTGAACAGGGGAAAGAAGATGGCCATAGGCGGCAGCATCACCGACACCACCCAGGCCAGCACGTGGAAACAGCCGTCTACCAGCAGCCCGTGGAGCCAGGCCGGTGCGTGGAGGGTCACAAAGAGCTGGCTCAGCTGTCCCTCCACCCAGAACAGAAAGGTGGACAGCCACTGGGACGGCACATTCGCCCCGGCGATGGTGAGCCAAAACACCAGCGCCAGGAGCAGCAGCATCACCGGATAGCCGGTGCCCTTGCTGGTCAGGATGCGATCCAGCTTTCGGTCAATGCTGTGGCAGCCGTCCCGTTGGTATGTAACCACTTGACGGCTGATGGCTTCCGCTCTCGTCACCAAGCTGGTCACGATGGCGTCCTTCACCTGCTTGGCGTCCAGTCCCGCCTGCCCCAGCTGGATGTGGGCGTTGGTCAGAGCGGCTTTCAGGGTCAGCGCGTGGAGACAGTCCACCCCCAACTGCTGTCGGAGGGTCTCGAACAGGGTCGCATCCGGCGCCAGCATTTGCAGCGCTAGCCAACGGGGTTGGATGGTCGTGCCTGCCACCAGAGGGGTCAGCTCCGGTTCCAGCAGGGACAGCGCCTGCTCGATTTCCGGCGGATAGGTGACCAGGTGGGGCGTGCAGTCCAGCATCCCGTCCATCACCTGATCCACCGCGTCCATCAGGGTGGCTTGGGAGGCTTTGCACTGGGCCACTGTGCTCACCACCGGCACCCCCAACAGGCTGGACAGCCGTCCCAGGTCCAGCAAGATGCCCTTTCGGCGAGCCTCATCCATCAGATTCACGCAGACGATGACCTGGGGAGACAGCTCCAAGATTTGCAGTACCAAATTCAGGTTGCGCTCCAGACAGGTGGCATCGCAGACCACGATGACCGCGTCCGGCTGGGAGAAACAGAGAAAATCGCGGGCCACTTCCTCTTCGGCGGAGTGGGCCAGCAGGGAATACGTACCGGGAATGTCCACCAACACATAGTCGTGGGCGTCGGTGGAGCAGTGGCCTTGGGCGTTGGCCACCGTCTTGCCGGGCCAGTTGCCGGTGTGCTGGTTCATGCCGGTCAGGGCGTTGAACAGGGTGCTCTTGCCCACGTTGGGGTTGCCCGCCAGGGCGATCACCCGGTCCTCCGGCGACCGTTTCAGCACCGTCAGGCCACTGTCCAAAGCACCCGTCCCCGTAGCGTGTTTGGTCAGTCCCATCCAGCGTCCCTCCTCAGCAAGGAGTCACCCAGATGTGCTGCCCATCCACCGCCCGGATGGCGATGACCGCCCCACGGATGAGGAAGGCGGAGGGGTCACCGCCGGGACTGCGCCCCAGACATTGGACGACGGTGTTCCGGATCAGCCCCATGTCCAGCAGCCGACGGCGGATGCTGCCGGTGGAGCGCAGCTCTTGGACGATGGCCTGCTGACCGGGTTGTAGGTCATTCAAACAAACGTGTGGCTTCATCAAAAAGACACCTTTCTCAATCAAGTTTTCACAGAGCGGGGAACTCTGTTACTATCCTATTCAGCGCGGGGAGAATCCGTGTCTTTCGTCGAATGGGAACAAAGAGAACCTCCACCGGGTTTCAGAAACGGGTGGAGGTTCTGTAGATAGGAGAAAAAGTAGGGGATTGCGTTAAAAACGGGGGTCGGCTTGCTTCACCCGCACGATTTTATAGTAGGTGTGCGCCGTGGCCCAGTAGACCAGGGCATAGATGACGGCAAATCCAGCCAGAGTGCCCAGAGTGCAGGTCAGGAAGAAGGAAGTGGTCATGGTTTTGGCGTACAGGAACAGCTGCAACATTTTGGTGATCATGTGGAAGGCGCCAAAGACGTGGATCATGGCAGTGACCAGGGGGAGGAAAAAGACCAGCAAGATCTGACTGTGGACGCTGCGGCGGACTTCCCGTTCGCTCAGCCCCACCTTCTGCATGATCTCATACCGTTTCTGGTCATCGTACCCTTCGGAGATCTGCTTGAAATAGAT
Organism: uncultured Oscillospiraceae bacterium; assembly: GCA_934565425.1. GTDB lineage: Bacteria > Bacillota > Clostridia > Oscillospirales > Oscillospiraceae > Onthomonas. The sequence continues at coordinate 10,967 of CAKTHW010000026.1, read as the reverse complement.
GATGAGTACAGTACCCAGCAGAAAGAGCAGTCCCAGGAACAACCCTAAGAAAAGGAACCCGCCATAGATGGCATAGAACTCCTGAGAGATGAATTGGCGGCAGCCGTAGGAGTAGGTCGTGTGAAACTTCGGGGAAAGCTGGTTGTAGAAGGTTTCCAGTTCTTCGTCGGCAGCATCCATGTCAAAGCAGTAGGTGTAGGTGAGGTCGGCCAACCGGGTGGTGTTATCGTCCGTGGCCAGCGCCTTGGTCTCCTTCTGATACAGCTCCTGCAAAGTCGCCTCATCGGGCACCACCAGGTAGTGGATGCTGACATAGTTGGTCAGGTTGCGAAAGGCGTCGTAAAAGGGCAGGGGGGTGTCCGTCAGGCGCTGGGCGATGGTGAAGGTCTGGTCGCCCAGCTGAAAGTTGTTCTCCAGCTCCGCCCCCTCGCTGTAGCAGGCCACCTGACCCTTGGAGAGGGAGAGGGGCGTCTGGTTGTAACGGTTGTAGTCCTCCTGGGTGATGACACAGACGGTGCTGACGATGCTGGTGCTGCGGATGACGTCGCCGTCCAGGGTCAGCTCATGGGAGGAGGAGAGGACGACAGGAAAGGAGAGGCTGGTGTAGGTCAGGACGTTCTCGGCCTGGTGACCGGTCTTTTTGATCGCCTGTTCCATGGTCTTGACGACATCCTCCGCAGTCTGGGTTTCGTCCAGGGCAATGGTATAGTTGATGTTCCGGGGGAAGGATTCCTTCAGGGAGGTCTCCACTCCTAAGTAGAGACAGACGGTGGTGGAGACGGTGACCAGGAGCATGGTGGACAGGATGCAGATGCTGGCCAGACCCACCGCGTTCTGCTTCATCCGGTAGAGGAGGCCGGAGACGGTGGTAAAGTGCTGGGGCTTGTAGTAGTAATGTTTGTTGGCCCGGAGCAGCTTCAGGACGGCGATGGAACCGGCGGTGAAGATGCAGTAGGTGCCGATGATGACCAGGACAACGGCGAAGAAGAAACGGGTCAGCGCTTGCAAAGGGGACTGGATGGTGTTGGCCATGACGTAACCGGCCACCAGGGTCACCACGCCCACCAGAGCCAGCAGCCACTTGACCTTGGGTTCCCGCTCGCCTACTGAGGAGCTGCGCAGCAGCTCCACTGGCTTGGACTTGTGCAGCTGGATCAGGTTGCGCAGCAGCACCAGCAGAAAGAGAACGGCAAAGAGAACGGTGGTCATGGCGATGCCAACGATGCTGATGGAGAAGCCAAGGGACACGGGAAAGTGGAGGAGCTTAAAGAGCAGCATCAGCATGAGCTTGGACAGGATGATTCCGGCAGCCAGACCGCAGACCAGGCTGAACAGCCCCAAAAACAGCGCTTCCACCCGAAGCAGGCGGGCGATGTGTCGAGTCTCCATGCCTAGGATGCTGTACAGCCCCAGTTCATGCTGGCGGCGCTTCATCACAAAGCTGTTGGTGTAGAACACCAGGATGGCGGAGAAGATGGCCACCACCACGCAGCCCAGCCCCATCATCAGCTGCACGTTGTTGGCGCTGGGGAAGCTGGCCAGGGTGTCATCAAAGGACAGGTAGGTCAGGATGTAGAACATGGCCACGGTGGCGATGTTGGTCAGCAGGTAGGGGAGATAGAACTGATTGTTGCGCAGGACATTGGTGATCGCCAGGTGGGGATAGAAGGTGATCTTACGCATGGAGCTCACCGCCTTGCGTGAGAACGGTCAGGGTGTCGGAGATCTTGGCATAGAGCTGTTCCGATGTCTGGTCGCCCCGATACAGCTGGTGGTACACCTCTCCGTCCTGGAGAAAGAGCACCCGTTTGGCGTGGCTGGCGGCCTTGACGGAGTGGGTGACCATGAGGATGGTCTGACCCGCTCCGTTCACCTGGCCGAACAGGCGCAGCAGGGTGTCCGAAGCCTTGGAGTCCAGGGCGCCGGTGGGTTCGTCGGCCAGGATGATCTGGGGCTTGGTGATGAGGGCACGGGCGACCGCGGCACGCTGCTTCTGACCGCCGGAGACCTCGTAGGGGAACTTTTTCAAGATGTGGCTGATGTCCAGGGTCTCAGCGATGGGTTTTAAGCGCCGTTCCATTTCTTCATAGGGCACACCGGCCAGCACCAGGGGCAGATAGATGTTGTCCTGGAGGGAGAAGGTGTCCAGCAGGTTGAACTCCTGGAACACAAAGCCCAGATTGTCCCGCCGGAAGGCGGCCAGCTTGTTCTGAGAGATTTTGGACAGAGACTTTCCGTTGAGCAGGATCTCACCGGAGGTGGGACGATCCAAGGCGGCCAGGATGTTCAGCAGGGTGGTCTTGCCGGAGCCGGACTCGCCCATGATGGCCACATATTCTCCCGCTTCCACCGTGAAATTCACGTTGCGCAGGGCTTCTACCTGGTTGCCGCCGAAACGGGTGGTGTAAACTTTTTTCAAATGACGCACTTCTAACAGAGACATGGTTCATTCCTCCTTTTCGTCCTCTATCCTAACCCAAAGCCGGAACGCTTGCCATCGCTTTGGCTTACATTCCGGCTCCGAACCTTACAATCCTGTCACATTGTCGTCAGAAGGGTCATTCCACCACCTGTTCCGCCGCCGCCAGGCCGATCTGCACCTGCGTCCCTTGACCAGGGATGGACGTGATGACGATGGTGTGCCCCAGCTTGCCCAGCACCCGTCGGCAGAGATAGAGGCCGATGCCGGTGGATTTCTTCTGTTCCCGTCCGTTGTGCCCCGTAAACCCCTTCTCGAAGACCCGAGGCAGATCCTCCGGACGGATGCCGATGCCCGTGTCCCCGATGGTCAGGGTCTGGGTGGCGTCCGCCCAGGTGACGGAGATGCGTCCCTGCTCCGGCGTATATTTCAGGGCGTTGGAGAGGAGCTGACCGATGACAAAGGCCAGCCACTTCTCGTCGGTGAGCACCTTGGCGTGGGTCTCCTCCAACTCCAGCTCGATGCGCTTCAAGATGAATAGCCGGGCGTATTTGCGCACGCAGGAGCGGAGGATGCCGTCCAGGTCGTACCGGCGGAGCACATAGTCGCTGCTGTCGCTGTCCAGACGCAGATAAGAGAGCGCCATCTCCACATAGTCCTCCACCTTCCCCAGCTCCGCCGCCAGCAGCTCCGGCCGCACCGATTCCTCCTGGAGGATCAGGCCCATGGCGGCGATGGGGGTTTTGATTTGATGCGCCCACAGGGTGTAGTAGTCGGTCAGCTCTTGGTCACGAGCGGCGTAGTCGGCGGTCACTTGGGTGTGGTTGTCCGAGATGGCGTGGATGAGGGCTTGATAGTCCTGCTCCACCAGGTTGTGGGAGGGGGGCAGGCACGGGGCGGCCTCTTCTGGGTTCTGCGCCAGCTGAACCAGGCCACGGTGACGGCGGCGATAGTTGCGGAAGTCCAGCAAAAAGACTGGCAGACAGAGGAAGAGCCAGAAGACCAGGATGTAGGTAAAGGGTTCCCAATCCAAGTCGTAGAGATAGAACATCAGCGCCGTGGAGGCACACAGCAGGCACACCACACAGATGCCCTTCCAGCGCCGTTGGAGATAGGAGAAAAAGAACTTCATGTCAGCCCTCCTCCACCACATACCCCACACCCTTCTTGGTGCGGATGAGCCCAGGCAGCCCCGCCTGTTCCAGCTTCTTGCGCAGCCGGGTCACATTCACCGTCAGGGTGTTCTCCCCGATGAAGGCATCCGACTCCCACAGCCGAGTCATCAGCGCCTGGCGGGACACCACTTTGCCCTTCTGCTCCAACAGCAGCTGCAAAATCTTCCACTCATTCTTGGTCAGCTCCACCCGCTGCCCCTTCACCTGCAAGCTCCCGTCCGCCGTGTTCAGCACCGCGTCCCCGCAGCGGAGCAGGGTGGTGGGCGCAGCGAAGTCATAGGCCCGGCGGAGCAGCGCCTGAATCTTGGCGGTGAGTACCGGCAGCTCGAAGGGCTTGGCCACGAAGTCGTCGCCGCCCATGTTCATGGCGGTGATGAGATTCAGGTTGTCCGAGGCGGAGGACAGGAAGAGGATGGGTACGTGGGAGAGCTTGCGAATTTCAGCGCACCAGTGGTAGCCGTTGAAAAAGGGCAGGGAGATGTCCAGCAGCACCAGCTGGGGGTCGAAATCGGTGAATTGGGTCAAAACATCGGAGAAATCCGTCACGCAGTGGGCCACGTACCCCCACCCCTCCAGGTGGTTCTGCACCACACGGGCGATGACTGGGTCGTCTTCTATAATCAAAATACGGTAGTTATGTTCCATAAAGCCTCCAAATCAAAGCACACGGGAAAAAACGCTGTCCCTATCATAGCAAAAATGGCGGGAGATGTCACGACGGGAAACAGGAGGATAACAGCGCCGTCATCTCCTCCTCGCCCTCCAAACACCCGGACTCCACCCACTGCCGAAGCACCATGGTGAATCCCGCCTGAAAGAAGGTCAGCAGGTATCCCGCCTCTGCCGCCCCGGTGACGCCCTTCCGCTGGCAGTAGGGGAGGATGACGTGCTGATACATGGTGTCGGCGTCCAGAAAGCGCACCGATTCCGGATGATGCCGGAGCACGGCCTGATAGAAAAAATGGTGCTGCCGGACATGTCGCAAAAAGAGGGTCAGTGACGCTTTTGAGAGGACGTCCACCTCCGCCAGCGTCTCGGACAGCTCCTGCCGCAGGCGGGTCTCTATCTGTCCCAGCATATCAAATAGGTCGGTGTAGTGGGCGTAAAAGGTGGAGCGGTTGACGCCGGCCACCTGGCAGACCTTGGTGACGGTGATGGACTCGAAGGGCGTCTCCTGCAATAGGTGCAGCATGGTGGCCTTCAGGCGCACATCCATGGCGCGGAAGCGTTGGTTGTTCTTGGTGTTCATGTACCCTCCCATTAACCCGACACCGGGCGAAAGATTGTTGATTGCGTCGAGGGAACCCCCGTGATAAAATCATAAAATACGCAACCGATAAAGTCAACAAATGTTGGAGTAAAGAGTATGAATCAAACCCGAAGAACCTGGATCACCGTCAACCTCATCGTCACCTGTATCGCCTCCTCCTTCCTACAGACCGCCCTGACCACCGCCCTGCCGCCCATGATACACGACCTGCACATCTCCGTGTCCAGCGGACAGTGGCTCACCAGCGGGTACTCCCTGGCCATGGGGATCATGATGCCCCTGACCGCCTTCCTCATCACCCGCTGTCCCACCAAAAAGCTCTACCTGAGCGCCATCGGCCTCTTCCTGACCGGCCTGGCCGTCTGTATGGTCGCCCCTAATTTCCCCCTCATGATGACCGGGCGCATCCTGCAGGCGTGCAGCAACGGCATCACCACCTCCATGGCTCAGGTGGTCCTCCTGACCATCTACCCGCCGGAGCGTCGGGGGAGCATCATGGGCTGGTACGGCCTGTCGGTAGGCGCCGCACCGGTCATCGCCCCCACCATCGCCGGCGTGCTGGTGGACACCCTGGGCTGGCGCACCATCTTCGCCATCGCCTTTGTCATCCTGCTGTCCTCCTTCCTCCTGGCCGTGGCCATGTTCGACGACGTGCTGGAGACCCAGGTCAAGCAGTTCGACCTGCCCTCCTTCCTCCTCAGCGTCCTGGCCTTCGGCGGCATCACTTTGGGCGTGGGCAACCTGACCGCCAACGGCATCACCGCTCCTAACGCCCTGGTGCCCCTGGTCATCGGCCTGGTCACCGGTGTCCTCTTCACCCGGCGGCAGCTCCAAGCGGAGACCCCGTTCCTGAACCTGCGCATCCTCTCCGGCCACGACTACGCTCTCAGCGTCCTGGGCAGTATGCTCCTCTACTTCGTCATGATGGGCTCCTCCGTCATCATGCCCCTCTACGTCCAGTCCATCCTGGGCCACAGCGCCACCGTTTCCGGCCTGGTCACCCTGCCCGGCTCCCTGGCCATGGCCATCGTCAGCCCCTTCGCAGGACGATTCTATGACCGGTTCGGTATGAAACGCCTGGACATCGTGGGCACCTGCTGCCTGCTGGTCAGCAACGCCGGGATGTGCCTGGTGGGAGCGGGCACCAGCCTGGCTGTCCCAGCGCTGCTCAACGTCATCCGCTGCGTCTCCATCGGCTGTCTCATGATGCCCTTCGTCACCTTCGGCGTCAGCAGCATGAGCACTGCCCACACCGCCCACGGCACCGCTCTCCTCACCTCCCTGCGCACCATCGCCGGTGCCATCGGCTCCGCTGTCTTCGTGGGTATCCTCCACACCGCCTCCGCTCAGGTCAGCGACACGCTGGCAGGGGAGGGCGGCATCTACGGCCTGCGCCTGGCCTTTTTGTCCATGACCGCCGTCACCGTAGTCATGCTGGCGGTGCTGCTGCGAGGCATGAGAGACCGCAGCAGGCGGGCGTAAATAACACCCTTGTTCCCCTTCTTGTCACCCATTGTAATGACTTGTTACTTGAGTTTTTGGCAGATTTGTGGTAGGTTAATAACATCCGTGAAATTGTGCGGAGAGGATGACCTGCGTCATCTGCCGATTCACCATAGAAAGAAGGGGTGTTTACGATGAAACCCAAAAGAGCAAGTTCCGGCAAGCACGTCCGTGCCAGGGGAGGCACGAAAGTCAAGAGCAGTCCCAAGGGGTTGCTGCTGGCTGCCATCGGCGTCATCGTGGTGCTGCTCCTGGTGGTGTACTTCACCATCGCAAGCTCCTACAAAGGCCGTTTCCTGGGCCGTACCACCATCAACGGCCTCAATTGCAGCGGCAAGACCGTCCAGGAAGTGAACACCGCCATGAACCTCCAGGCCAAGAACTATGTGCTGACCTTGAAGGAGCGGGACGGCAAGACCGAGACCATCAACGGCGGGGACATCGACCTGACCTACGTGGACAACGGGCAAGTGGCAGCCCTGCTGGACAGCATCTCCCCCTACGGCTGGCTGTGGTCCCAGATCCGGGGCACCGAGCTGACCGTCCAGGCCAACATGAGCTATGACGAGACCAAATTCGAGACCGTCATCAGCCACCTCAGCGCCTTCAACCCCGCCTATGCAGAAGCGCCCACCGACGCCCAGATCGTCGCAGGCGACACCCAGTTCCAGATCCAGAAGGAGAGCGAAGGACGGGAGCTGGACAACGAGAAGGCCCTCAAGCTCATCCAGGAGGGTATCAAGACTGGCGTGACTGAGATCGACTTCGAGGCCAGCGAGTGCTACAAAAAGCCTTCCGTGTACGAGAACGACCAGAACCTGAAGGAACAGCTGGAGAAGGTCAACGGCTACCTGAAGGCCAAGATTACATACGACTTTGACGACCGCACCATTGAGGTCACCGCCCAGGACATCATGGCCATGATCGCCCAGGACGACAAGGGCAACTACGGCTTGGATAAGACCAAGGTCAAGGAGTTCGTTACCACCAAGCTGGCCTACGCTACCGACACCTTCGGCCTGACTCATGCGGTGAAATGCCACGACGGCAAGACCAGAAAGCTCACCGGCGGTGACTACGGCTGGTGCATCAACCGGGATAAGACCACGGAAGAACTCATCCCCCTGCTGGAGTCCGGCGCAGAGAAGAAGATCGAACCGGCCTACCTGTACAGCGCCAAGTCCCGCGCCAAGGACGACATCGGCGGCACTTACGTGGAGATCAGCATCAGCAAGCAGACCCTGTGGTGCTATAAGAACGGTAAGGAGATCTTGGAGACCCCGGTGGTCACCGGCAACATCAGCAAGGGCAACGGCACCCCCAAGGGCAGCGTCTGGGCCATCGACGCAAAGAAGAGCCCGGCCGTCCTGGGCACCATCGAGACCATGGGCTACAGCTCTCCCGTCACCTATTGGATGCCCTATTGCGGCAACGTGGGTATGCACGACGCCGACGGCTGGCGGCACGAGTACGGCGGCCAGATCTACAAGACCAACGGCTCCCACGGCTGCGTGAATATGCCTAAGGCAGCGGCCAGGACCGTGTACAACACGCTGGAGATTGGCAGCGCCGTTGTGGTGTACTGACGGCTTTTGAAACAGACGAGAAAAATCCGAGGAAGAAAATTTCCTCGGATTTTTTCATGCAGTTGGACGGCTTGACAGAACTGGCAGAATGCAGTATCATGAGCCCAGAAGCGAAAATCCCCCTTACCTGATAGGAAATTAGGGGATTATGGATGATATGGTTAGGGAAAGGTAACCCTAACAAGAAGCACAGAGATAGATTGGAGGTCAACATGGAACAGTTTAACGTAACCGGCATGAGCTGCGCCGCCTGCAGCGCCCACGTGGAACGAGCCGTATCCAAGGTGCCCGGCGTGAAACAGGTGACCGTGAGCCTGCTGACCAACCAGATGCGGGTGGACTACGAAGCCCCCGCCACCGCCGAGAGCATCTGCCAGGCCGTGGAGCAGGCAGGCTACGGCGCGTCTCCCGCCACGGCGGAGAAGGCCAAGAGCACACCGGCGGAGCTGGAGGACAAGGAGACGCCCAAGATGGTGCGCCGTCTCATCGCCAGTATCTGCATCCTGCTGCCTATGATGTATGTGTCCATGGGACATATGCTCTGGAACTGGCCCCTGCCGCCCTTCCTGGCGGGGAACCATGTGTCCATGGGGCTGTTCGAGCTGCTGCTCACCGCCATGGTCATGGTCATCAACCAAAAGTATTTCATCAGCGGCACCCAAGGGCTGCTCCACCGAGCGCCCAACATGGACACCCTAGTCGCCATGGGTTCCGCAGCCGCGTTCCTATATAGCACTGTCGTCCTCTTCCTGGCCAGCTCTGCCATGGCCCAGGGCGGACCGGAAGCGGCTATGCCCTATATGGACGAGTACTATTTCGAGAGCGCTGCCATGATCCTGACCCTCATCACCGTGGGCAAGACCCTGGAAGCCTACAGCAAGGGCAAGACCACCGACGCCATCCGCGGCCTCATGGATCTGACCCCCAAACAGGCCACCGTCCTGCGGGACGGCCAGGAGGTCAAGATCCCGGTGGAGGACGTGGTGGTAGGCGACCAGTTCCTGGTGCGCCCCGGGGAGAGCATCCCGGTGGACGGCAAGGTAGTCCAGGGCGAGAGCGCCGTGGACGAATCCATGCTCACCGGCGAGAGCCTGCCGGTGGACAAGGGGCCGGGCAGCACCGTCTCCGCTGCCACCACCAACCAGAGCGGCTTCCTGACCTGTCAGGCCATGCGGGTCAGCGGGGACACCACCGTTAGCCAGATGATCCGCCTGGTAGAGGAGGCAGCCGCCAGCAAGGCGCCCATCGCCAAGATTGCCGACAAGGTGTCCGCCGTCTTTGTGCCCACTGTGCTCCTTTTGGCGCTTATCACCGGCATCGTCTGGCTGGCGATGGGGCAGACCATCGGCTTTGCCCTGGCGCGTGCCATCAGCGTCCTGGTCATCAGCTGCCCCTGCGCCCTGGGTCTGGCTACCCCGGTGGCCATCATGGTGGGCAGCGGCGCCGGCGCCAAGGCGGGGATTTTGTTCAAGACCGCCGCTTCTCTGGAAGCCATGGGCAAGACCAACATCATCGTCCTGGACAAGACCGGCACCGTCACCGAAGGCAAGCCCCACGTGACCGACCTGATCCCGGCAGAGGGCGTCTCCCAGGAGACCCTGCTCCAGACCGCCCTGGCTTTGGAGGCCAAGAGCGAACATCCCCTGGCCAGCGCCGTAGTGGCCTGGGGCAAGGAACAGGGCGTGGTCGCACCGGAGCTGACCGGTTTCACTGCTCTGCCCGGCCATGGCCTCAGCGGCCAGCTGAACGGCAAGACCGCTATGGGCGGCAATCTGAAGCTGATGGAAGAACAGAACATCCCTGTCGGTACCCTGGCACAGCAGGGGGAACGCTTGGCCGGTGAGGGCAAGACCCCCTTGTACTTTGCCCTGGACGGCAAAGCCCTGGGCATCATCGCCGTGGCCGACCAGATCAAGCCGGACAGCGCCCACGCTATCGCCCGGCTCCATGAGTTGGGCATCCAGACCGCTCTGGTCACTGGTGACCATCCCCGCACCGCTCAGGCGGTGGCCAAGCAGGTGGGCATCGACCAGGTGCGTGCCGGTGTGCTGCCGGCGGATAAGGCGGCGGAAGTACAGCGTCTGTCCCAGACCGGCACCGTGGCCATGGTGGGGGACGGTATCAACGACGCCCCTGCCCTGACCAGTGCCGAGGTGGGCATCGCCATCGGCGCCGGGGCGGACATCGCCTTGGATGCGGCGGATGTGGTGCTCATGAAGTCCTCCCTTCAGGACGTGGTGGAGGCGGTGCGCCTGTCCCGTCGGGTGGTGCGCAACATCAAGGAAAACCTGTTCTGGGCGTTTATCTACAACGTCATCGGCATCCCCATTGCCGCCGGTGTGTTCAGCGGCCTGGGACTGACCCTGAACCCCATGCTGGGGGCGGCAGCCATGTCCCTCTCCAGCGTCTGCGTGGTCTCCAACGCCCTGCGCCTCAACCGGTTCCGTCCGGAGCCTAGGGAAGAGGTCAGCGTGAAGGCCAACGATACAACAAAAGTGGAATCTGAAATCAAAAAACAGGAGGAACCCGGAATGAACAAGACCATGAACATCGAGGGCATGATGTGTGCCCATTGCAAAGCCCACGTGGAAAAGGCCCTCAACGACCTGCCCGGCGTCCAGGCTGTGGTAGACCTGGACAAGGGTACTGCCGCCGTGACCAGCACGGAGCCGGTGGAGGACGCGGTGCTGAAGAAGGCGGTAGAGGACGCAGGTTATACCGTCAAGGGCATCCAGTGAATGAAAAGAGCGCACCCAAGCGGGTGCGCTCTTTGTTGCTATAGTTCCTTACTGGTCGCCCTTCTCGATGGCCTCGATCCAGCACTGAGCGATGTAGTTCATGCCGTTCAGCGTGGGGTGCGCGCCGTCGTAGGCTTCATAGAACTCCGTTCCCAGCTTGGCCACGTGGCAGCCGGCGGCAGGGGCTTCCTTCTCGATGACCGCCTGATAGGGGCCGCGGCTGGTCATGCTCTCGGCGTTGAAGAAGGGGACGCCGCCGGGGATGATCTTGCCCTT
>CAKTHW010000025.1 GCA_934565425.1 uncultured Oscillospiraceae bacterium | reverse complement strand
AACTTACACAGAGTGAGAAAAGGAAGTGGGGTCCAGGGGCAAGGCCCCTGGTCGCCGTCCGCAGACGGCGAAATCCCCCTGTGCTTATAAAGCGCAGGAGAGGGTGAATTTTCGTCGCAGACGAAAAGAGGGAGAACCCTCGCCGGGGGTTCTCCCTCCATTATGCTGTCCGGTATCAAAAGAAGAACCACGGAACACCTATCTGCAACCGTTCCGTGGTTCTCTTTTTCCATCCACCCCCTCTCCCTTGCTTTTCTCCCCATTTCATGGTATCGTAATAAAGTATCCCCCGCATCATAACCATTTTCAACCGATATTTCTTCACCATGAAAGGGGCGCTTTCCCATGTTTATCACCGTCCTCGTCTCCATCCTCTCCGGGATCGGAGCTGGCATCGGCACCGGTCTCGCTGGCCTCTCCGCTGCCCTCATCATCGCACCGGCGCTGATGACCTTCTGCGATATGCCCGCCTACGAGGCCGTCACCATCGCGCTGGCCTCCGACGTGCTCGCCTCCGCCATCTCCGCCTGGACATACGCCAAGCGGAAGAACCTGGACGTGAAAAACGGCGTGGTGCTCCTCCTGTCCATCCTGGTCTTCACCCTGGTGGGCAGTTATGTCGGGCAGTTCGCCCCCAACACCATCGTGAAGTACTTTGCCATCTTCATGGTCTGTACCATCGGTCTGAAATTCATCATCTGGCCGGTCATGACCTCTAAGACCGAGATGGCCAACACCCCCTTCGCCCAACGGGCTGTCAAGTCTATCTTCTTCGGCGCCATCATCGGCTTCATCTGCGGCTTTGTCGGTGTGGGCGGCGGCGCCATGATGCTGTTAGTGCTGACCCTGGTGCTGGGCTTTGAGCTAAAAACCGCCATCGGCACCAGTGTGTTCATCATGTCCTTCACCGCCCTGTTTGGCGCTGTCTCTCACTTCGCCCTGGGTGCCAAGCCCAACCTGGGGGTCATGTTCCTCTGCATCGCCACCACCCTCATCGCAGCGGAGGTCTCCGCCGTCTTCGCCAACAACGCCTCCCTGAAAAAGCTCAATAAGGCGGTGGGCGTGTGCCTGCTCATCTTCGCCTTCGTGCTCATCCTGCTGAACATCTTCGGCAAGACTGCGTAACAAAAACAGCCCAAAAACCCGCATTTTTCCCTTTGCAACCCATTGTTGCGGCATAGTTGCTTGCCGCAACCGCTCGGTCATGCTATCATTGCCTCGTCATCAGCCCCCTGCCCCGGCAGGCGGCACCCCCATTCGATCTTCGAGGTGAACACGATGAAAAGAATCTATCCCATTTTACTTAGTTTGACCCTGCTGCTCGCTCTGACCAGCTGCGGCAGCCAGGACGCTCCCGCCATCAGCTCCACCCCCGCCCAGACCAGTTCCTCCGCTCCCATTCAGAAGGAATGGACGGCAGCGGAGGTGCGAGCCCTGTTCCTCGACAACTCGGACAAAGCCCACTGGACGGTGCTGGACTGTGTCGCCGCGCCGGACGGCGCCTATGGCCTGGCAGGCGTGGTACTCTTCACCGATGACCAGGACGACCTGGACGAGCAGTTCACTTACACAGCCTTTCTGGACACAGAGGGAATCCCACATGTCTCCGGCATCCAAGCGCCTGCGGCAACGGACCCGGAACTGACCTACCAAGGGAATGGCAAGGTGACCTTCCAACTGATCCATGAGACCAGCCGGACGGACACCTCTCTGACCCTGGACGCCTACACCTGCTCCATGTCCTACGAAGTAAAGGCCGACGGCAGTACCCTCTTCACCGCCGCAGACGACCTGCCCAAAGAAAAACAATAACCCCAAAGGAATCTCGACCATGGCCATGACCTTTACCTTCGCCACCTTTGCAGTGGTCCTCCTCATCAACATCGCCTTCTTCGGCCTGATCATCTATCTCATCGTGCTGCTCATCAAAGCCCTGCGCAAATATCTCCGCTCCGCCCCCATCCGCAAGGAGAAGGCGGAGACGGCCAAGACCCTGGGCGAAGCGCTGAAGCAGGAGCGCGCCCGGTGCAAGATGACCCAGGAGTTTGTGGCGGAATCCCTGGGCGTCAGCCGTCAAGCGGTGTCCAAATGGGAGTCCGGCGCCTCCGACCCCAGCACCTCCAACCTGCTGGCGCTGGCCAAGCTCTACGGCGTCTCCGCAGAGGAGCTGCTGCGCTGTGTGGAATCCTAAAAAATCCCCGTTTCCTGAGAGAGGAAACGGGGATTTTTACGCTCAAACCGCAAGGTTCTTGCCCGACTGTTTGGACATCTCCCGCAGCAGGAGCAGCCCCAACACCAGCACCAGCGCATGCCCCAAGGACTCCGTGCCGTGGTCGATCTGATCCAGCGGCCAGGGCAGCAGGGTGGTGAGGTTGCCTAGGATGCCGGCACAGCATATGGGGTTGCAGAGGGTGGCCAGCACCCGCTGGGCGGTATTTTTCAGCGGCAGCAGCCCCTTCCAGACCATCACCACCATGACCACCGACAAGACCACATCTCCCAGGACGTAGGCCGCCACCATGGGCACCGCGTTGCAGTAGACGATGCGGTTGGCGATGTCCGCCGCGGTCTGCATATCACCGTAAGCCTGATAGACGAACTGGAAGATGAGCGCCACATTGATAAACATGGCATGGACGTAGCCCCAGCACACCGTGCCGGTCAGATAGGCCAGGCGAAAGCCCTTACGCCACTTTTGCTGGTGCGCCGGGAGATGACACCGCAGCAGCTGCTCCATCTGGTGGAAGCCCACGTAATACAGCGCTGTCCCCAGCACGCCACAGAGGATGCTGACCACGAAACGCCAGGTAGCCATGTCCAGATACGCCACTCGCACCATCAGCCCCATGGTCTCCGTGCTCTGCTCCGGCCCCAGTGCGGCAAAAAGGAAATCACCGACCACGTAGAGCAGGCAGCCGCATATGCCTAACAGTAACTTGCGCCGTTGTTTATTCTCATGCATAGCGTTCTCCCTCCTTCTTTGGGTATTTGATGAGGTCGTACAGGGTGCCATACGCCCCCAAGTCGCGGGTGCCGGCCAGCTCCATGCCAAGGTGCAGATACTTGTCGCATTTGGAGCGGGCGTCCGTCTCCAAGATCACCGGCACACCCAGCCGCTGCCCCTCCGCGAAAGCCAGCTCCATGACCTGGCGCATATGCCCCCGCTCCTGATACGCCTCCCGTACACAGACCAGCCCCACAAACACATAGGGCTGCTTTTTCTTGTCCAACCGCTCCTTCAGTCCCGGACCGCCCCGTTTGATCACTTTGCAGAACCGGATGACCTCCTTCAGACGCATGGCCTGGAACAATCCCTTCAGCAGGGGAACCCCGACCTTCAGCCCAATCTTCTGTCCAGGCAGCTGATAGGCAATGTAGCCCTCGCCCTGCCGGCTGTTGGTGTAGAGCAGCCCGCCTGCCAGCATCCCACGGACATAGCCGCGGATGTAGGTAGCCACCGCCTCTTGGCTGGAGAACACTGAGAACAGACCGGTCTCCTCTCCGTAGTCGTAATAGCCAAAGGCGTGGCCGATGTCATTGATGGCAGACACTTCCAACGTGTTGACCTTCATGCTGCTTCCCCCCTTCTTTTACGGCAGGAGCAGCGCCATGACCCCGGCCAGGACAGCGGCGATGACCGCCATGCCCACGGTACCGGCCAGCCACTTGCGCTTCTTGTCCTGGGCGGTGATATACGGCCGGAGATCCTCTGTGCCAGGGATGACCCACGCCTTGGTGTGACCCACCCACCAGCCGTCCACGAAAAAGCGGTCGATGAGGTTCATGACGAAGAGGATACCGAACAGCTGCCAAAAGCCGATCCCAAAGCCGCGCGCCCCATTGACGACGTAGACGAAGACCAGCACATAGAGGAGGTAACCGGGCACACAGCAGAGCTTGAAGCGGAGGCTGTTCCGCTTGATGTCCTCCTGCGTGGTCAGCCCTAACGCCACACAGCGTTCCTGCACCTCTGTATGATACAGATGCACCATCCCCACCGCACCCTTGCGGATGCCAAACGCACAGACCAAGACCAGCAAGATCCCCAGTCCAAGCCCCTCCAACAACACCCAACCGATCATATTGTATCCTCCTCCGCTTAAAGTTAGCTTGGTCTAACTATCATTCCTAGAAAAAGCTGCCCCACCGCAGCTTGATGACCGCTTTCATTATAGTAACGGGGCTTTTCCCTGTCAAGAGCCAGCACATTTTTCCCCTGCAACCTCATGTTGCGGAATAGTTGCTTGCCGCAACCGGCGGATTTTGCTATGCTCGTCCCAGAAAGGAGGGGTGCTCCATGATGACAAACACCCTGATACTCATCCCCACCTTCTTAGTCAGCCTGGCCGGGTTCGTCCTGACCGTCTACCTGGTCGTCCTGCTCATCAAGGCTCTGCGCAAGTACCTGCGCTCCGGGGAGGTGCGGAAGGAGAAATCCCAGCTGGCCAAGTCCCTGGGGGAGACCCTCAAAGAAGAACGGCTCCGCTGTCAAATGACCCAGGAGTTCGTGGCAGAAACTCTGGGCGTCAGCCGCCAGGCGGTGTCCAAGTGGGAGTCCGGTGCCTCCGACCCCAGCACCTCCAACCTGCTGGCGCTGGCCAAGCTCTATGGCGTCTCCGCGGAAGAGTTGCTGCGGGGCGTGCACCCGTCGGAAGGATAACAAAAGCCAGCATCCACATGGGATGCTGGCTTTTTGCCTTATTTCACTTTCAACCGCTTCACCAACGCCTCATCCGGCGTCACGTAGGCGGTCTGGTAGGTGGTGTAGATGATCATCCCCGGCCGAGCGCCGTTGGGCTTGTGGACGTACTTCACCGGCGTGTAGTCCACCGGCACGTTCTTGCCGTCCTTGGCCTGGGAGTAGTAGGCCGCCAGCATGGCCGCTTCGGTGAGGCTCTGGGCGTCCGGCTCCTGGCCCTGCGCCCACAGGATGACGTGTGCGCCGTGGATCTTCTGGGTGTGGAGCCAGATGTCGCTCTTGTACGCCTGGCGGCAGGTGAGGGCGTCGTTCTGGTAGTGGTTGCGCCCCACGGAGATGCGCAGGCCAGCGGAGCTGCGGAACTCCAAAGGCTTGGAGGTGGGGACTTTTTTCTGCTTCCTGCCGGTCTTTTTCGCCCGCAGATACCCGCTCTCCTCCAGCTCCTGGCGAATTTCCGCCAGATCCCGTTCCCCTTCCGCCCGCTGTACCGTCTCCAGCACGCTTTCCAGGTAGTCCAGCTCCCGCCGTCCCTTTTTTAACTGCTGCGCCAGCACAACACTGGCGGTCTTGGCCTTGTTGTACTTCTTGTAATATTTGGCAGCGTTTTTCTGTGGTGTCAGCAATGGGTCTAAGGGGATGTCGATCTCCTTCCCCTCTGGGTCGTAGTAGTCCACCGCATGGAGGGTCTTTCTTCCCCGCTCCATCTGATACAGGTTGGAGGTGATGATGTCCCCCAGCTCCCGCCAGCGCTCCCGCCCTTCGGTGGCAGCCAGCTCCTTGGTCTGCGCCTGGAGCTTCCGTGCCGCCCGATCACGAGCGTTGTTGAGGGTTTTCAGCAGCTCCTGCCCCTTCTGGCGCACCCGCTCCTGCCGCTCCCGATCGCCGTAAAAGGCGTCCAGCATCTGGCCGAAGGTAGGAAATTCCCGCACCTCATAGAGCCGCTCGTACTGTCCCAAGGGCAGGAAGGAGAAGTCCTTGGGCTTTTCCGCCTGATACAGCGCCACCGGCTGGAATCGGCCGGAACGGATGGTCTGGCACAGGCTCAAAAAGCGCTCTGCGAACCGCTCCAACTGTCCTTCCCGCAGCGCACAAAATCGGGTATCCACCCCGCCGGTAGCACGGTAGACCACCTCCCGGCAGAGCAGCGGGGACAGACCGATGAAGTGCTCCAAGATCCACTGGGTCAGCTCCTGTTCCGCCGGCGCCTGGCGCAGCAGCTCTTTTAGTTGATCCGGTTCCACCGTCAGCGGATCCTGTTTCCCCTGGCTCTGAGGGGGCTGCCGGTAGAACATCCCCGGCAGGACGGGTCGGAGCTGGGACAAGTCCCCGTCGATGCGGCGCAGGCAATCCACAATGCGCCCTGTTTGGTCGGTCAAGATCAGGTTGGCACGGCGTCCCATGGCCTCCAAGATCAGATGACAGGGCACCTTGTCCCCCATCTCGTTGGTGGTCTCCAACTCCATATCCACCATCCGCTCCATAGACGGCTGGCGCAGGGCGATGACCCGGGCGCCGGACAGATACTTGCGCAGGAGCATACAGAACATAGGCGGATTGGCCGGGTTCTCTCGGTTCCCTTCGGTGAGCTGGAGTCTGGGATGGGAGGGGTTGGCGGTGAGCAGCAGCTTGCAGTTGCCTTGATTGCCCCGGAGGAGCATCACAATTTCATCCCTGGCGGGCTGAAAGATCTTATCCACACGAGCGCCCTCCACGGCCGGACGGCACTCCTGCACAATGCCCGCTAAGCAGGCAGCATCCAACGGCATATTTTACCCCTCCTTCTCTTCCATGATGATGCCGAACAGCTGATTGATGCGTTCCAGCTGTCCTTGCAGATAAAGCCACCCGAACAGCGCTTCCAGCCCCGTGGCACGGGTGTACTGCCCTCGGCTGGCGTTCTTGGGGATGGCGTGGACGTGGGCGTTCCGCCCCCGACGGTAGACCGCACCCTCCGCCTCGGTCAGGTGGGGCAGCAGCTTTTCCACTGCCGCCGCCTGGGCTTCCGCCCGCACCAGCGCTACGGTCTCCTTATGCAGGTTGCCGCAGGTGGCGCGGCCTTGGGTACACAGCCAGCCACGCACCAAAATCTCGTATACTGCGTCCCCCATATGAGCCAGCGCCAGACTGCTCATGGCGCGCAGGTCGTCCGGTTGGACATTCAAATGCAGGTAATCACTCATGAAGCCCCTCCATCTGCTCCACTCCTTCGGCGTGATGCCGGAAGGGCGGGTAGTCGTTGTTATATAGGAAAACCATCACAGCCGCCCCGATGATGAGCACATACCCGATCACGCTCCAGTGATCCGGCACCTGGTCAAAGAGGAGGTATCCCAGGAGGGCGGCAAAGAGCACGATAGAATAGTCATACACCGAAACCTCTCTGGCAGGCGCATGGGTATAGGCCAGCGTCGCTCCGAACTGCCCTCCGGTGGCTGCCACGCCAGCGCCCACCAGCATGAGGAATTGCCGGAGGGTCAGCGGCTGGAAGTGGAACAGCAGATACGGCACCACCACCAGGCAGGAGAAAACCGAGAAGAAAAACACAATCACCGGACTGCGCTCCCCCTTCAGCCCCAGGATCCGCACCATCGTGTACGCCCCGCCGGCGGCGATGCCGCTGGTCAAGCCGATGAGGGAGGGTACCAGCACCATATTCTCTACAGTGGGATGAACCACAAACAGCGCCCCGATAAAGGCGGTCAACACCGCCACGATCTGGAATCGGGTCAGCCGCTCCTTTAAGAGAATAAAGGAAAAGAGCAGCACAAAAAACGGAGACATCTTGTTGAGGATGGAGGCGTTGGGGAGCAGCAGATGGTCTACTGCATAAAAGTTGAACAGAACCCCGATGGTGCCCAAAATAGATCTTGCTAAATGGTAGGGCAGCAGCCCTTTCTTGATGGCAAATCCCTGCTTCTCCCGCAGCAAGATGACCAGCGCTACAAAGGCCGCCACCAGGTTGCGGAAAAAGCTTTTCTCCACACTGGGCACATCTCCCGCTAACCGTACAAATGCGTTCATGCACGCAAAACTACCAGCAGAAAAGATCATATAACAAATGGCTTTCGCCTTTCCTGACATGGGTATCGCTTCCTTTCTGGGAGCTATTTTAACACATCACTTTAGAAAAAAATAGTGGCGATTCTCCCGAAAAAAAGAGCGAATCGGATTCGATTCGCTCTTTTTCAGATTATCATGCGGGGATCACCAGCGATGCGATCACACCTTGAAGTTCACAGAGGTATCCCCCTGCTCATCCACGCCGAACTCGTAGTCCTTGCCGGGCAGGATGGCGTTGAGGATGATGCCCACCAGGGAGGCAACTGCCAGACCGGACAGGCTGATGGTGGCTTCGCCTGCGGGGATGACGATGGCGCCAGCCTCAGAGAAGGCAATGCCGATGGCCAGAACCATGATGATGGCAGCGATGATGACGTTGCGGGAGTTGGTGAAGTCCACCTTGTTCTCCACCACGTTGCGGACACCGATGGCGGAGATCATGCCGTACAGGATCATGCTCACGCCGCCCATGGTAGCCAGAGGCATGGCAGTGACCAGAGCGCCGAACTTGGGGGAGAAGGAGAGCAGGACAGCCAGGCCAGCGGCGATGCGGATGACGCGGGGGTCATAGACCTTGGACAGAGCCAGGACGCCGGTGTTTTCGCCATAGGTGGTGTTGGCGGGAGCGCCGAACAGGGAGGCCAGGGTGGTTGCCAGGCCGTCACCCAGCAGGGTGCGGTGCAGGCCGGGGTCGGCCAGGTAGTTGCGTTCGCAGGTGGAGCTGATGGCGCAGATGTCGCCGATGTGCTCGATCATGGTGGCCAGCGCCAGGGGGACAATGGTGATCATGGAGCTGACCAGCAGGCTGGTGTCGCAGTCGCCGAACAGGGCGAACACGGTGCGTTCCATTTCAACGGGAGAGCCGAGCCAAGCGGCCTTTTCCACCAGGGTGAAGTCCACGTTGCCGGTAATAGCGGCCACCACATAGGAGGCGACGACGCCCAGCAGGATGGGGATGATCTTGATCATACCCTTGCCCCAAATGTTGCAGACGATGACCACAACAATGGCCACCAGAGCGATGGGCCAGTTCTTGGCGCAGTTGTTCAGGGCGCTGGAGGACAGGGTCAGGCCGATGCAGATGATGACGGGGCCGGTGACGATGGGCGGGAAGAACCGCATGACCTTCCGTGCGCCGAAGGCACGGAAGAAGGCGGCCAGGACAACGTAGAGCAGACCGGCTACTGCCACGCCGGCACAAGCGTAGGGCAGCAGCTCCGGTTCTTTGTTGGGTGCGATGGCCTGATAGCCAGCCAGGAAGGCAAAGGAGGAGCCCAGGAAGGCGGGCACTTTGCCCTTGGCCAGCAGGTGGAACAGCAGGGTGCCCAGGCCGGCAAACAGCAGAGTGGTGGTAACGCTCAGGCCGGTCAAAACGGGAACCAGGACGGTGGCGCCGAACATGGCGAACATATGCTGGATGCCCAGCACCAACATTCTCGGTGCGCCCAGCGTTCTGGCATCATAGATGCCCTCTGTCCCAATGACGGGTTTTTCTTTACTCATGATTTTCTCCTTCTCTCTTTCGTTTCTATTCCGTTGTTTGTTGCTCACAGAGACGATGGTCTTTGCTATATCATTCAAGAGTCGGTTTCCTCCCGACTCCAAATGGTCACACTATTTTCCCCGTCGATCTCCGCCACCTTTACGGAGACGATCTCTCGGCGGGCGGTGGGGATGTGCTTGCCCACATAGTTGGCCTTGATGGGCAGCTCCGCATGGCCTCGGTCGATGAGGGCGAAAAGCTGGATGTTCGCCGGACGGCCCAGGGCGATGACCGCTTCCATAGCGGCTCGTGCGGTGCGGCCAGTGAAGATGACGTCATCCACCAGCACCACGGTTCTCCCCTCCACCGAGAAGGGCACATGGGTACCGCTGACCACCGGCATCTCTGCGATGGTGCTCAGATCGTCCCGATATAGCGTGATGTCCAATTCCCCTACAGGGATGTCCACTCCCTCCAAACGGGAGATGTTCCTGCCCAGCCGCTGTGCCAGGGGCACTCCACGGGTTTTGATGCCCACCAGGCAGAGGTGCTCTGTACCGTGATTCTTCTCCACGATCTGGTGGGCAATGCGCACCAGCGCCCGTTCCATGGCGGCTTCGTCCATGATGTGGGCTTTTTCCTTCACGCTCATCGGTTCCCTCCGGTAAAAAAGAACGCCCTGTCAAAAGGACAAGGCGCTTGTGCAGTCATAGTGAAGCCATGGCGTCCTGCAAGAACCCCACAGCAAAACTCGTTATGAATGACACCTTGTCGGCAGCGCTGTACCGTCTTAAAGACATCTTTTTCCTTGGGTAGGATACCACCGCCGTTGTCACTTTGTCAAGTCCTTTTTCCCATTCTGCGGTGCCTGCGCAAAAAAGAGACTCCGCAGAATGGAATCTTCGGAGCCTCTTTTGGTATTTTTATTCAGCTTTTCTGCATTTCCTCTCACTTCTTCAGCAGCGCTGCCACCCGTGCCACGGCTTCCACAGTCTGGTCTGCGTCACCGAAAGCGGTCATGCGGATATACCCTTCGCCGCTGGGACCGAAGCCTGCGCCGGGGGTGGTGACCACGTTGGCCTGCTCCAGCAGCAGGTCGAAGAACTCCCAGCTGCCCATGCCGTTGGGGGTCTTTGCCCAGACGTAGGGGGAGTTGACCGCGCCATAGACCTCCAGGCCAGCCTTGCTCAGCCCTTCCTTGATGGCCTTGGCGTTCTTCTGATAGTAGGCGATGTTCTCCTTCACCTGCTTCTGGCCTGCTTCACTATAGACAGCCTCTGCACCACGCTGGATGATGTAGGCCGTGCCGTTGAACTTGGTGGTCTGACGGCGGTTCCACATGGCGTTCAGGCTGGCGCCCTCCCGCACCAACTCCTTGGGGACGACGGTGAAGCCGCAGCGGGTGCCGGTGAAGCCGGCAGTCTTGGAGAAGCTGCGGAACTCGATGGCGCAGGTCTTAGCGCCTTCCACCTCGTAGATGGAGTGGGGCACGTTGTCCTCTACGATGAAGGACTCATAGGCAGCGTCAAAGAGGATGATGGCATCGTTGGCGTTGGCGTAGTCCACCCAGACCTTCAGCTGATCCTTGGTCAGGACGGTGCCGGTGGGGTTGTTGGGGGAGCAGAGGTAGATGATGTCCACCTTGCCTTCGGGCAGGGCAGGGACGAAATCATTTTCTGCGGTGGTGGGCATATAATAGATGTTGCTCCAACGGCCGGTTTCGGCGTCATACTCACCGGCACGGCCGCTCATAGCGTTGGTGTCCAGATAGACGGTGTAGACGGGGTCGCACAGGGCTACCTTATTATCTACGTCGAACAGGTCGCCGATATTGCCGCAGTCGCTCTTGGCGCCATCGGAGATGAAGATCTCATCGGGCTGGATGTCCACACCGCGCGTGGCGAAATCATGGGCGGCAATGGCTTCCCGCAGGAAATCATAGCCCTGTTCCGGGCCATAGCCGCGGAACGTCTCCGCTGCGCCCATCTCATCAACGGCTTTGTGCATGGCCTCGATGACTGCGGCGGGCAGGGGGCGGGTGACATCGCCGATGCCCAGCTTGATGAGCTTGGCATCCGGATGTGCGGCGGAGTAGGCAGCCACACGGCGGGCAATCTCGGAAAAGAGGTAGCTGCCGGGTAATTTCTGATAGTTGCTGTTCACTTTCATATTGTCAATCCTCCCTATGTGTATCATTCTGGTCGGTTTTATCTATCCTTTCCTCCCACTGCCATGGTCTTGCCTATGGAATCTGGGAGGAACTGTCTGTTAAAATGAATCCCACGCCAGTGGGAAGCTGCACAAAATGAGCAGTCCGCACAGGAGCGTACACAGATTTAAGTATACACCCCCATTTGAACTTGTCAAGAGTTGTGCCGACATTCTCCCTGCTCTGCCGGTTATTTTATCACTATTCCATAAAAAAGTTCTCTTTCCCCCCTCCTCCTTCTCCGTCCATTCTTGCAATTTCCGCGAAAAAGTCCTTGCATTTTCCCTTCGAATGTTGTATTCTATCCCCATCAAAAGAAACGCAGGCACTACAAAGTGGTCAAAGGCGTGTATCTTTCTTTCCAGCGACAATGGAGTTGCACAGACAAGCACTCTTTGTCGCTATTTTTGTAGTATCTGTAGTAGATTTTTCCCGTCAGATTCAATATAATGGTTTCATCTAGTTTTTATATGAAAAGAAAGGGTGGAAGATTTTTATGACTACGATCCCCGAAATTTTCGGTTCCAACGTATTCAGCAGAGCGGTCATGAAGGAGCGCCTGCCGAAGAAGGTATACGCTGAGGTGGTCAACGCCATGGAGAACGGCGGCCAGATCAGCATGGCAACCGCTGATGTGGTGGCCGATGCCATGAAGAACTGGGCTGTGGAAAAGGGTGCGACCCACTACTGCCACTGGTTCCAGCCGCTGACCGGCTCCACCGCAGAGAAGCATGACGCCTTCCTGACCCTCCCTGATGAGGATGGTCACGTTCTGCTTCAGCTCTCCGGCAAGAAGCTCATCATGGGCGAACCGGACGCCTCCTCCTTCCCCAACGGCGGCCTGCGTGCCACCTCTTATGCCCGTGGCTACACCGCTTGGGATATGACCTCCCCTGCCTTTGTCAAGGAAGAATCCGCCGGCACCATCCTGTGCATCCCCACCGTCTTTGTCTCTTACACCGGCGAAGCTCTGGACGGTAAGACTCCCCTGCTGCGCTCCATGGAAGCGGTCAGCAAGGAAGCCATCCGCATCCTGCGCCTGTTCGGCAACACTGCCGCCAAGAAGGTCACCGCCTTTGTCGGTCCGGAACAGGAATACTTCCTGGTCGATCGTGAAAAGTACCTGAAGCGCCGTGACCTGATCTACACCGGCCGCACCCTGTTCGGCGCACCCGCCCCCAAGGGTCAGGAGCTGGATGACCATTACTTCGGCCAGATCCGCGAACGAGTCGGCTCCTTTATGCACGACCTGAACATCGAACTGTGGAAGTTCGGCATCACCTCCGCCACCCAGCACAACGAAGTGGCTCCCGCACAGCACGAGATGGCTCCCATCTTCGCCACCGCCAACGTGGCTGTGGACCAGAACCAGTTGACCATGGAGACCATGAAGCGGGTGGCAAGCAAGCACGGCCTGGTCTGCCTGCTCCACGAGAAGCCCTACGCTGGCGTCAACGGCTCCGGCAAGCACAACAACTGGTCTGTGGGCACCGACCTGGGCGAGAACCTGTTCGAGCCGGGCGACCATCCCGCTGACAACCTGCAGTTCCTGCTGGTGCTGTCCTGCGTCATCGCCGCCATCGACGACCACGCTGACCTGCTCCGCCAGTCTGCCTCCGACGTAGGCAACGAACACCGTCTGGGCGGTCAGGAAGCACCTCCCGCTATCATCTCCATCTTCCTGGGCTCTCAGCTGGAAGAGATCGTCAACAACATCGTCAGCGGCGACAGCTCCGCTGCCGTCTCCGCCGGCACCCTGGACACTGGTGTCTCCACCGTCCCCGTGTTCCAGAAGGACGCCACCGACCGCAACCGTACCTCTCCCTTCGCCTTCACCGGCAACCGGTTTGAGTTCCGTATGGTCGGCTCCGCTGACTCCATCGCCGCACCCAACACCGCCCTGAACACCGTCCTGGCCGAAGCATTCTGCAACGCCGCCGACGCTCTGGAAGGCGCTGACGATTTCGAGACTGCCTGCCGCGCTTACATCAAGGAATCCCTGACCAAGCACAAGAGAATTATCTTCAACGGCAACGGTTACTCCGACGAGTGGGTGGAAGAAGCTGCCCGCCGCGGCCTGCCCAATATCAAGAGCATGGTGGACGCCATCCCCGCTCTGACCAAGCCCGATGTCATTGCTCTGTACGAAAAGTTCAACATCTTCACCAAGGCGGAACTGGAGTCCCGTGCGGAAGTGCAGTATGAGAACTACGTCAGCAAGATCGGCATCGAAGCCAAGTGCGCCATCCACATGGCCGGCAAGCACTACATCCCCGCCGGCATCAAGTTCAGCTCCACCCTGGCACAGTCCTACGCCGCTGTCTCCGCCGCCGGTGTAGACGCCTCTGTCCAGAAGGAACTGCTGGCACGGGTCTCCGCCCTGACCAAGCAGGCACAGGATGCGCTGAGCGCACTGATCACCGCTTGCGACGAGTCCGACACCATCGAGAACGCACAGGAACTGGCACAGGCTTATCACAACCGTGTAGTGCCCGCCATGGCAGCCCTGCGTGCACCGGTGGATGAACTGGAACTGATCGTTGACAAGTCCATCTGGCCGGTACCCACCTATGGCGACCTGATGTTTGAAGTATAATATCGTTTTTCTCACTACCTTTTAGTTTTCATCTTTTTTCACATTGACAACTCCCTCCTAGATCGTTTTTTCATCTTTCTCACCGACCCCGGCAGGTCTCCTTTCCTGCCGGGGTCAAATCTTTCCCACAAAGTCTTTGACTTTGTGGGAACCCTTTCTTCATTTCACTTCCTCGGGTCAAATGAATTGACCCTGCGGCGAGATTTTGCTACGCAAAATGCTCGGGACGCCGGACTCCCGGCGATTTTTATCCCACAAAACCTTCGATTTTGCGGGAACTCTTTTTCCTCATCACACAAAAAAGCCAGCCCTGTAGAACACAAGGCTGGCTTTCTCATTTTTCCGTATTCGATTACCGCAGGAACCCTTCCAAAATCTTTTCTTCCGCCTGCTCCGCGGTCAGACCCAGGGTCATGAGCTTGGTGATCTGCTCCCCTGCGATCTTGCCGATGGCGGCCTCGTGGATGAGGGTGGCATCCACGTGATTGCAGGTGATCTCCGGGATGGAGCGCACCTTACTATGTTCCATGATGATGGCGTCACAGGACACGTGGCCGAAGCACTCGGCATCGCCCTGGACTCTGGGGTAGAAGACCTGGGTGGAATTGCCCTTAGCCACGCTGCGGGAGATGACTCTGGTGCGAGCGTTCTCCCCTTCCAGGTAGATGTCCATCTCGGTGCCGGCGTTCTGGTCGCCGTCGGTGAGCAGGCGTTCCTGGACGATCAGCTCGGAGTCCTTGCCCGCCTTGGCCTTGGTGTACCGCTTGGTGTCGTCCACGCCGCCGATCTGGCTCAGATCCAGGGTCATGGAAGCGCCCTCTTCCAGGTAGATGATGGTCTGGGGGTTCAGGATGCGCTTGCCGGTGCCGACGCCCTCGCCGTAGTGCTTTTCAGAATAGGTCACCTTGGCGTTCTTGCCCACGTAGAAGGTGTGGATGCCGTCGTGCTGGCTGTCGTCGCAGCCGCAGTTGTTGATGCCGCAGCCGGCCACGATGTCCACTTCAGCCCCTTCGCCGATGAAGAAGTCGTTGTAGACCTTATCCTTAAACCCGGTCTCGGTGAGCACCACGGGGATGTGGACGCTGCCGTTCTTGCTGCCAGCAGCCACGTAAATATCAATGCCGTCCTTGTCGGTCTTGCTCTCGATGCGGATGGTATCGGTGCTGTTGCGCATGACCTTTTTGCCGTCCACACGGATATTGACCGCGCCTTCTGCCTGACCATCCTTCATGTCAGCGATGGTTTCCAACAAGCCCTTTTCAATCTCAGTCAGCATACGCCATTGCCCTCCATCTTCTTACAGCAGGACACGGTGTCCTGTACGATCATGGGATAGATCTCATCCACACTGCCCCGTGCCTTCACTTCACCGTCTGCCACCAAAATGATCTCGTCCGCCAGGCGGATGATGCGTTCCTGGTGGGAGATGATCATGATGGTGCGCTTCTTCTGCTCGTGGAGCATGGTGAAGGTCTCAGTGAGCTTGGCAAAGCTCCACAGGTCGATGCCGGCCTCCGGTTCGTCGAAGATCATCAGACCGGCGTCCCGTGCCAGCAGGGTGGCGATCTCGATGCGCTTGACCTCACCGCCGGACAGGGAGGCGTCCACGTCACGGTTCACATAGTCGTTGGCGCACAGACCCACCTTGTTCAAAAAGTCGCAGCACTCCTTCTGGGACAGCCACTGGCCTGCGGCGATCTTCAGCAGGTCCCGCACCTTCATGCCCTTAAAGCGCGGGGGCTGCTGGAAGCCGTAGGAGATGCCCAGCTTGGCCCGCTCGGTGATGGACAGGTTTGTTACGTCCTCACCGTTCCACAGGATCTGGCCGGAGGTGGGCTGGATGATGCCCATGACCGCCTTGGCCAGGGTGGTCTTACCGCCGCCGTTGGGGCCGGTGATGACGACGAATTTGTTATCCTCTATGGTCAAGTTGATATTCTTGAGAATATCAACCTCGCCCGTTTCATTCTTTGCCGTAAAGCAAAGATCTTTCATCTCTAGCATAGGAAGTTCCTCTTTCGTTGGTGATATTTCAATATTCTACACAAAACTGAGCACATTGTAGTACATTTTCCGAAAAAAAGCAAGACGAATCCCCGAATTACCCGCCTCCAGGCCGGGTTTTTCTCTTTTTCCGAAAACACCGCCCGAAAATTGGGCATTTTCCCGGAACCGCTTGCCCCGCTTTCCGCAGCCTGCTATAATATTCCCGCAGGCATCACGCCATGCTCTCCGCCTTGAACCCATGGGGCAGCAGCTCCTCCGCCGTCAACGCCAGGTAGCTCCCGTCCCCCTTGCAGCAGAGCATGACCAAGCCATCGGAGAACTCGTACAGCAGCTGGCGGCAGATACCGCAGGGAGTGCAGTAATCGTCGCTGTCCGCGATGACCGCTCCCCGCACAAAGCTGTGACAGCCGTGGGAAAAGGCGTTGGCAATGGCGGAACGCTCGGCGCAGAGGGTGGCGCCAAAAGCCGCCGACTCGATGTTGCAGCCGGTGTACACCTGCCCGTCGCTGCCCAGCAGGGCCGCCCCCACGGCGTAGTGGGAGAAGGGCGCATAGGAGCGCTCCAGCATGGCTCTGGCCGCTTGGATCAATTCCTGATCGGTCATAGGGTTCCCTCCCCATTCTTCAGATTGCGTATCTTATAGTATACCACGATTTTCCCAAACTTCCAACCTGCAAAGGCATGAAATCAAAGGAGTCAAACATATGGAACTGAAAGAACTGCTCCACCACGTGGATCACACGTTGTTAGCCCAGACCGCCACCTGGTCTGAGATCCAGCAAATCTGCGACGACGGCCTCCACTACGGCTGCGCCAGCGTCTGCATCCCCCCCAGCTACGTCAAGCAGGCGGCAGAGTACCTCCAGGGTCGCCTCCCCGTCTGCACCGTCATCGGCTTCCCCAACGGCTACAACACCACTGCCGTCAAGTGCTTTGAGGCGGAGACCGCTGTACAGGAGGGCGCAGAGGAAATTGACATGGTCATCAACCTGGGCTGGGTGAAGGACCAGAAGTGGGACGCCCTGCTGGAGGAGATCAAAGCGGTCAAGGCCGCCTGCCACGGCAAGCTGCTGAAAGTCATCATCGAGACTTGCCTGCTGACTGAGGAAGAAAAGATCAAGATGTGCGACATCGTCTCCCAGTCCGGCGCGGACTTCATCAAGACCTCCACCGGCTTCGGTGGCGGCGGCGCAACACGGGAAGACGTGGCCCTGATGAAAGCCCACGTGGCCCCTCACGTGCAGATCAAAGCCGCCGGCGGCATCGCTTCCCTGCCCGACGCCGAGGACTTCATCGCCCTGGGCGCCTCCCGCTTGGGCACCAGCCGAGTGGTCAAGGCAGTCAAGGCACAGGAAGGCTGACCCCAACAGAGCAAAAGAGAGAACCAAATCGGTTCTCTCTTTTTTGCGTATTCAGCGCACCTCGATGGCGCCAAAGACCTTGCCGATGGTGTCATGCACCACCAGGTCTGCCTGGTCGTCAAAGGGGGTGGCGGAGCGGTTGATGAGCACCAGCCGATGCCCTTTGTAGTAGTTGATGAGCCCGGCGGCGGGGTACACCACCAGGGAGCTGCCCGCCACGATCATCATATCCGCCTTGCGGATGTGGTCGATGGCCCGGCGCATCACGTCGTTGTCCAGGGCTTCCTCATAGAGCACCACGTCCGGCTTGATCATGCCGCCGCAGTCGCACCAGGGGATGCCCTTGCTGTTGGCGATCTCCTGCACCGGCCAGAACTTGCCGCACTTCATGCAGTAGTTCCGGTGAATGCTGCCGTGGAGCTCCAGCACTTCCTTGCTGCCCGCTTTCTGATGGAGCCCGTCAATGTTCTGGGTCAGCACCGCCCGGAGCTTGCCCGCCGCTTCCAGCTCCGCCAGCTTCAGGTGGCCGATGTTGGGTTCCGCGTTCAGGGGCAGCATCTTGTCCCGGTAGAACCGATAGAACTTCTCGGGATAGCTGACAAAATAGCTGTGGGAGATGATGGTCTCAGGCGGTTCATCGTAGCACTGATTGTACAGGCCATCCTTGCTGCGGAAATCGGGCACGCCGCTCTCGGTAGACATCCCAGCGCCGCCGAAAAAGACGATGTTGCTGCTCTCGTCCACCCACTGTTGTAAGGTCTTTCTGTTCTCGTCCATGGCTTCCTCCTTGGTGCGTCCGGGGGTTTGCCCCCTTTGGTTGTCTTGCGTATGACTCTATTATACTGGAAAATGGGCGGCACAACAATCACATTTTTTGCGCCCCATCACTTTGTCCCCTCCTCAAATTCCTCCCGCAGCTTCCCCAACGCCTTCTTCTCGATCCGGCTCACATAGGATCGGGAAATGCCGCACTGGCTTGCCACCTCCCGCTGGGTCTGAGGCGGCTTCCCGTCCAGCCCGTACCGGCGCACGATGACCAGCTTCTCCCGGTCGGTCAGGCAGCGCTCCACCACATCCCGCACCTGCTGGCAGGCGTCCCGGGTGTTCAAATCCTCCAGCATGGTGTCCTCCACCCGGATGACGTCCATCAGGGACAGGGCGCTCCCCTCGTCCTCCTGGTCCAGGGCGTCGTTCAGGGACACCTCCCCCGCCAGCCGCCGGGTCTTGCGCAGGTACATGAGCACCTCGTTTTCGATGCACCGGGCGGCGTAGGTGGCCAGCTTGATCTTCTTCTCCATGTTGTAGGTGTTGACCGCTTTGATAAGACCCAGGGTGCCGATGGAGATGAGGTCGTCGGTGTCGCCGCCGATCTGGGTGTAGTATTTTTTGACGATGTGGGCGACCAAGCGCAGGTTGTGTTCGATGAGCTTCCCCCGTGCCGCCTGGTCGCCGGCGGCGGCCAGTTCCAGGCAGCGGCGTTCCTCCTGGGCGGAGAGCGGTTTGGGAAAGGAGCCTTGGGCGCCCAGACGCAGGGCGGTGAAGTTGCCTTGGAGCAGGAGCAGGATGAGCATGGAAAACATATTGGATTCCCCCTTTGTGGAAACTATATTCCTGGGGGAAATTGTCCTATG
>CAKTHW010000024.1 GCA_934565425.1 uncultured Oscillospiraceae bacterium | reverse complement strand
GGATGCGTATCTGAAAATTGTAGATACAATGAGAAAATGCTGTGTCCCGCCGCTTTTCCTGAAAAGCGGCGGCCGCCGGGAGTCCGGCGTCACGAGCATTTTGTGAAACAAAATCTCGGCGCAGGCAGAATTTACTTCTGCCGAGCAAGTGAAATAAAATTTAGGGTTCCCAAAAAGATTTAGCTTTTATCCGCCGCAAGTGCGGCGTCACAAGTGTTTTGCCAAAGGCAAAACCTTGGCGCAGGGACGATTCACTCGTCCCGAGCATGTGAAATAAATAGGGTTCCCAAAAATTCGAAGAATTTTTGGGACTTAAAAGGAGTGTAGCTGTGACATGGCCAGAAGAACCACAAAGAAGAAAGGGCCGACCCCGGAAGAGGAAGCAAAGGAGTTTTTTGAAGCCTTAGACCTGATCGAGGAGAAAAAAGGCATCAAGAAGGAGTATATGATGGAGAAGATCACCCAGGCGCTGGTCTCCGCTTATAAGCGCGACCACGAAGGGGTGAAGGACAACATCGTCGTCCTGACCGACCCGGTCAAGAACTCCGTCCGCGTCATCGTCCGTCGGGACGTGGTGGAGGAAGTGGACAATCCGGACACCGAAATTTCTCTGGAAGAAGCCCGTCGTGCCCTGCCCCACGTGCAGTTGGGTGACGTGGTGAGCAGTGAGATCAAACCCAAAAACTTCGGCCGCATCGCCGCCCAGACCGCTCGTCAGGTCATCATCCAGGGCATTCGGGAAGCGGAACGGAATATGATCTATGATGAGTTCGTGGGCAAGACCCAGGAACTGCTCACCGGTGTGGTCACCCGCATCGACCCCCGCAATGGGGCGCTGCACGTGAAGATCGGCACCGGCCGGGAATCCACCGAAGCCCTGCTGACCACTGGCGAGCAGGTGCGCGGGGAGACCTACCGGGAGGGCGACCGCATCAAGGTGTATGTGGTGGAAGTCCGCCGGAACACCCGCGGCACCCAGGTGGTCATTTCCCGGACCCACTACGGTCTGGTGCGCCGCCTGTTTGAGATGGAAGTGCCGGAAATCTATGACGGTGTGGTGGAAATCCGTTCCATCGCCCGGGAAGCCGGCAGCCGTACCAAGATGGCTGTTTGGTCCAATGACCCGGAAGTGGACCCCATCGGCGCCTGCGTGGGCACCCGTGGCGCTCGTGTGAACGCCATCGTGGAAGAGCTGAACGGGGAAAAGGTGGACATCATCAAGTACAGCGAAGACCCCGCTGAGTTCATCAGCGCGGCTCTGTCCCCGGCGGACGTCATCGACGTGCGCTGCAACCCGGAGGAGAAGACCTGCCGGGTCATCGTCCCCGACGACCAGCTGTCCCTGGCCATCGGCAAGGAGGGGCAGAACGCCCGTTTGGCTGCCAAGCTGACCGGTTACAAGATCGACATCAAGAGCGAATCCAACGCCGACGAACTGGACGAGGAAGAGCTGATGGATGCGGTGGAGCCGGAAGAGGACGACCTGCTGGCAGAGGACAGTGACGAGCTGTTGGACGACGGCGCGGACGTGGCGGAAGCAGAGGACGCTCCGGCAGTAGAAGAAGAGCCGGAGGCGGAGGAAGCCGACGTGGAAGAGGAAGCAGAGGACGAAGCGACTGTGGAACCGGCGGAGGACGCCGAGGAAGCGGAGGAATGACCGATGCCCAAAAAGATTCCCATGCGCCAGTGCCTGGGGTGCCGGGAGATGAAGCCCAAGCGGGAGCTGATCCGTGTGGTCCGCTCGCCGGAGGGGGAGATCTCTCTGGACTTCCGGGGCAAGAAGCCTGGCCGGGGGGCCTATGTGTGCCCCAACATGGAATGTTTGAAGCGGGTGCGCAAGGCCAAAGCCTTGGAGCGCGCGTTCAGCACCCAGATCCCTGCGGACGTATTTGACGCCTTAGAGGCACAGATGGAGCAGGGCGATGGATAAATTGTTACAGATGATGGGCCTTGCCCGCCGGGCGAATCTGCTGCTGGCGGGGGAAGAGGTGGTGGCAGACGCCATCGCCGCCCATAAGGCTCGCCTGGTGCTCTTGGCGGCGGACGCCTCCGAGCGGACTGGGAAAAAGACCCGGCAGATGGCCGGGGAGAAGCTGCCGGTGCTGGTGCTGCCGGTGGACAAAGACGCCCTGGGTGCGGCCCTGGGCAAGGGGAGCTGTGCGGTGGCAGCGGTGCTGGATGGCGGTTTTGCCGCGAAACTGGCTCAGATGCTGGCACAGAGCAACCCGGATTATGCGGCGGTGGCGGAGAAGCTGAACCAGAAGGAAGCCAAGCGTCAGCGCCGGAAGAAAGAAAAACCTCGGACTAGGAAGAAATCATGGGACCGAGGATGAACCAGAAGCAAAAGGGAAACACACCCGCCCCCTCCTGACTGCTCCGGCAGACGGGAGACGTGGGGGGGAGAGAGCCTCATGTTTCCCGTGTGATCTATGGAGGTGGCTGATTTGAGCGATAACAAATACAGAGTACACGAGGTAGCCAAGGATTTTAAGATCAATGGCAAGGCCGTTGGCTCCAAGAAGGTCATGGAGATTTTGACCAAGTATGGGGAGACCCCGTCCAGCCATATGGCAGTCCTCAGTGACAAGGAATTGTCCATCATTTTTGACTACCTGACTCAAAATAATCAGATTAAGGATTTGGAAGAAGTGTTCAAAGAAACGTATCATGAGCCCAAGAGCGGCAAGGGCGAGAGCAAG
This sequence comes from uncultured Oscillospiraceae bacterium, assembly GCA_934565425.1. GTDB lineage: Bacteria > Bacillota > Clostridia > Oscillospirales > Oscillospiraceae > Onthomonas. The sequence goes on along the minus strand of CAKTHW010000024.1, from coordinate 17,747 downwards.
AAGCCCGCTCCCAAGGGAGAGAATAAGAAGCAGCCCGCAGGGGATCGTAAGCCCCAGGGCGACCGCCGTAACGGCCCCAAGCAGGGTGACCAGAGAACCGGCGAGAAGAGACCCCAGAACAACAACGACCGCCGCGCTCCCGCTCAGAAGGGCGCCGACAAGGCCGCTGCCCCCAGAACCCTGGAGCAGAAGGCTTCTCCCGCCGCCCAGAACGGCAGCCGGGTGCCCCAGAAGAAGGTGGTCAACACCCGCAGCAGCGTGGACGTGAACCTGGATCGGTATGATGCCCACTTGGATGAGCTGACCCCGGACAGCGTGGAAAAGATGCAGCATGGCAAGCAGAAGATCAACTCCAAGCGCAGCCAGCAGCAGCGTTCCGGCAAGCAGTCCGCCAAGCGCCGTCAGGAGGAACAGGCACAGAAGATGCGCCGCCTCCAGCAGGAAGCCGCCCGGAAGGCACCGGTCAAGGTGCAGATCCCCGATGAGATCACTGTGGGCGAGCTGGCCAGCCGTATGAAGAAGACTGGCGCGGTGGTGGTCAAGAACCTGATGAAGATGGGCGTCATGGCCTCCATGTCCGACGTCATCGACTACGATACCGCCGCGCTGGTGGCCATGGAACTGGGCTGCAAGGTGGAGAAGGAAGTGGTCGTGACCATCGAAGAAAAGCTCATCGACACCGCAGAGGACAAGGCGGAAGACCTGCAGGATCGCGCCCCCGTCATCGTGGTCATGGGCCACGTCGACCACGGCAAGACCTCCCTGCTGGACTATATCCGTTCCAGTAACGTCACCGCAGGCGAAGCAGGCGGCATCACCCAGGCCATCGGTGCATACCAGGTGAAGGTGCAGGATAAGATGGTCACCTTCCTGGACACCCCCGGCCACGAAGCCTTTACCGCCATGCGTGCCCGCGGCGCCATGGTCACTGACATCGCCATCCTGGTGGTGGCAGCGGACGACGGCATCATGCCCCAGACCGTGGAAGCCATCAACCACGCAAGAGCCGCCAACATCCCCATCATCGTGGCCATCAACAAGATGGATCTGCCCGGTGCCAATCCGGAGAACATCAAGCAGCAGCTGACCAAGTATGAGCTAGTGCCCGAAGAATGGGGCGGCGACACCATCGTCTGCCCCATCTCCGCCAAGACCGGCGAGGGCATCGACAACCTGCTGGATATGGTGCTGCTGACTGCCGAAATGCGGGAGCTGAAGGCCAATCCCAACCGTGCTGCCATGGGTGCGGTCATCGAAGCTCGGCTGGATAAGGGCCGCGGCCCCGTGGCCACTCTGCTGGTGCAGAACGGCACCCTGAACCAGGGCGACATCATCATCGCCGGCACCGCCGTTGGCCGTGTCCGTGCCATGACCGACTATCGCGGCAAGAAGCTCAAGACCGCTGGCCCCTCCGTGCCTGTGGAAATCACCGGTATGGCGGAGGTCCCCGGCGCAGGCGACGACTTCTATGCAGTCGCGGACGAACGCATGGCTCGTGAGCTGGCAGAACAGCGGAAGCAGGAGAAGAAGGACGCCCTGAACGCGCCTCTGGCCAAGAAGGTCAGCCTGGACGATCTGTTCTCTCAGATCCAGGAAGGCGAAGTGAAGGATCTGAACATCATCGTCAAGGCAGACGTCCAGGGCTCTGTGGAAGCGGTGAAGCAGAACCTGGAGAAGATCTCCAACGAGGAAGTCCGCGTCCGGGTCATCCACGGCGGCGTGGGTGCCATCAACGAGAGCGACATTATGCTGGCCAGCACCTCCAACGCCATCGTCGTCGGCTTCAACGTCCGTCCGGACTCCGCTGCCAAGGCTATGGCCGAGCGGAACCACGTGGATATGCGGATGTACCGCGTCATCTACGAGTGCATGGAAGAGATCGAGGCCGCTATGAAGGGTATGCTGGCGCCCAAGTACAAGGAAGTGGAACTGGGCACCGTGGAAGTGCGCAAGGTCTACAAGATCAGCAACGTGGGCGTGGTCGCCGGCTGCTACGTCACCGAGGGCAAGGTCACCCGTTCCGCTCAGCTGCGTCTGGTCCGCGACGGCATCGTCATCCACGAGGGCGAGATCGCTTCCCTCCAGCGCTTCAAGGACAGCGTGAAGGAAGTCACCAGCGGCTACGAGTGCGGTATCACCCTGGAGAAGTTCAGCGACATCAAGCCGGGCGACATCTTCGAGTGCTTCGAGATGCAGGAGATCGAGCGGTAAGGCGCGCGATAGGAATCAATGAAAACGGGAGTCCCACAGGGTGCGGTTGCGCTCTGTGGGACTCTAGGAGAGATAACAATGGCAGGATATCGAATTGTACGCATCAACGATGACATCAAGCGGGAGCTGGCGCAGCTCATTCCCAATTTGAAGGACCCCCGGGTGCGTGGCCTGATCTCCATTACCAGAGTGGACACCACGCCGGATCTGCGGTACTGCAAGGTGTATGTCAGTGCGCTGGACAAGCGGGATGTGAAGGATATGGTCAAGGGCTTGAAGTCCGCCTCCGGCTATCTCCGCCGGGAGCTGGCCAAGCGGATGACCCTCCGGTACACGCCGGAGCTCATCTTCACCCCCGACGACTCCATCGACCAGGGCAGCCGCATCATCGGCATCCTGGGGGACATTGAAAAAGCGCCCCCCGTGGGACCCAGCTCCGACCCGGCGGCCAATCTGCCGGAAGAGGAGGAAGAGGTATGACGGTACAAGCTGCGGCTCAGTGGCTGCGGGAACGGGACAACTTCCTCCTGCTCACCCACGTCCGTCCCGACGGGGACACCCTGGGCAGTGCCGCTGCCCTGTGCGAGGCGCTGAACGCCCTGGGGAAGACGGCGTATCTGTTGAAAAATCCCGGTGATCTGACCCGATATGAGGGGTTTTTGACCTTCTCTTGGGCGCCGGAAGGGTTTGCGCCCGACCACGTGGTGGCGGTGGACATCGCCACAGAAGAACTGCTGCCGGAGGGGGCTGCTCAGGGTTATCAGGGCAAGTCTCAGCTGTGCATCGACCATCATCCGTCCAACCAGGGGTATGCCCAGCAGACCTGTCTGGATGCGGATGCGGCGGCTTGCGGGGAGATCATCTACCGCATCATCCGGGAGCTGGGGGTGTGGAGCGAGTCCATCGCTCAGGCGCTGTATATCGCCATCGCCACCGACTGCGGTGGGTTCCTGTACTCCAACACCACGCCGGAGACCCACCGGATCGCGGCGGAGCTGATGGAGCATCTGGACGTGCGGAAGGTGAACAAGCATTTCTTCAAGACCAAGCGGTTTGTGGAGTTGAAGCTGGAGTCCCGTCTGCTGGAGAGCGAAGTGTTTTTCCACGACGGCAAGGTGTGTATTGGCAAAATTTCATTGCAAGACAAGGCCGACCTGGGTGCTGTGGAAGGGGACTGCGAAGAGCTGTCCTCCTTTGCGGCAACCATCGAAGGGGTGGGCTGTGCGGCTACCATGCGGGAGCTGTCGCCGGACAAGTGGAAGATCTCCATGCGGACGGTGGAGACCTACGTGGACGCCAACCACATCTGCAATCACCTGGGCGGCGGCGGCCATGCGGCTGCGGCTGGCGCTACGGTGACGGGCAGTGAGGCGGACGTGCGCCAAATGGTGCTGGACGCCATTGAGAAAGAACTGGAGGGTTGACCATGGGACTGTTCCGGAGATGCAAAGAGCAGTGGGCGCTGGTGAAAGAGATGCGCACCATGTTCAAAGCGGAGTGGGAACGCGCCAAGCGCTGGCACGCCATCACCCAGGCGGAGGCGGAGACCCTCAGCGACGAAGAATTATGGGACTGCATCACCAGCCGCCTGCCCCAGGTGGAGGAGCCGGAGGAACTGGCTGCGCTGCCGGGTGTGGTGCGGGTGGTGTACACCCTGTACTGGTATGACCTGGAGGTGCAGAACGGCGGCCTGTGTCAGTATTTTGTCAATTCCAGCCGCATGACAGCTCCCTATCTGCCCGAAGCCCTCACGGCGGTGGGCGCCGAGGGCTACCGGCAGGATTTTGAAGGCTTTGTGCGGGAGAACGGCATCGACACCGGCGACCTGAGCAGCTTTATCATCCAGGACGCCAAGGAGTTCGCCCATCAGAACGAGCGCTACCCCTTTGACGCCTTTGACGCGCAGTTCTATGACCGGTACGAGCGCAGTCCCCTGGACGCTTTGGCCACCGCCTACATCCGGCGGAATCTGGCCGCCTTTTTCGAGGGGTGACCTATGGCCAACGGGATCATCATCATTGACAAACCCGCCGATTGGACGAGTATGGATGTGTGCAGCAAGCTGCGCCGCCTGCTGGACGAGCGGCGGATCGGCCATGCCGGGACGCTGGACCCTATGGCCACCGGGGTGCTGCCGGTGTTCGTGGGACGGGCTACCCGGGCGGTGGAATTTGCCGAGTCCGGCGGGAAGACCTACGTGGCCGGGCTGAAGCTGGGGTTGGAGACCGACACCCAGGACTCCACCGGGCAGGTGCTGGCGGAACAGGCTGTCACCTGTGACCGGGCGGCGGTGGAGGCGGTGTTGCAGGCGTTCCGCGGGGACATCTTGCAGGTGCCGCCCATGTACTCCGCCCTGAAGGTCAACGGCAAAAAGCTGTATCAGCTGGCTCGGAAGGGGAAGACGGTGGAGCGCAAGCCCCGCCCCATCACCATCTTTGGGCTGGACATCCTGCGCCAGGACGCACCCGACCACTACACCATCCAGGTCACCTGCTCCAAAGGCACCTACATCCGCACCCTCTGCCACGACATCGGCCAGCAGCTGGGCTGCGGCGGGGTCATGGACGCCCTGCGGCGGACGGAGGCGGCGGGGTTCACCTTGGAACAGGCGGTGACGGTGGAGCAGGTCGTCCAGGCGGCGGAGGCTGGGCAGGCGCAGAGCTTGCTGATGCCGGTGGATACGTATTTCGCCCGTTACCCGGCCTTGACCATCCAGGGCAAGGCGGAGCGGCTGTGCCGCCACGGGAACGGGTTCCCCTGGGAAGGGGAGGACGGTCGGTATCGAGTCTATGGCTCGGACGGCAGCTTCCTCATGCTGGGGGAGATCAAGGACGGCGAGATGAAGACCGTCAAAAACTTTTTAGAAGTGGAATCATAAGAATAAAGAGGTGCTGACAGTGAGCGATGGGAAAAAGAGAGTCATTGCCCTGGGCTTTTTTGACGGGGTACATGTGGGACACGCAGCCCTGATGAAGGCGACAGTGGCGGAAGCGAGACGGCTGGGCGCCATCCCCAGCGTCATGTCCTTCGACCGCCATCCGGCGACCGCAATCACCGGCAAGCCGGTGCCCATGATCAACTCCAACCAAGACCGCATCTGGCTGATGGAGCATTATTACGGGATCGAAGAAGTCATTCTGGCGGAATTCAACAGCAAAATGCAGCATCAGCCCTGGGATGAGTTCGTGGAGAAATACCTGTACCAGGAGCTGGGCGCCGTGTGCGTCATTACCGGCGATGACAATCACTTTGGCGACAAAGGGCTGGGTAATCCGCAGCGGCTGAAGCAGAAATGCCAGGAGCTGGGCATTGGCTGCCAAATTATCAGCATGGTGGAGCTGGACGGCGTTCAGGTTCATTCCACCCAGATCCGCAACCTGCTGACCCAGGGCAAGATCGTCCAGGCCAACCACCTGCTGGGGCACCCCCATGTGCTCACCAACCGAGTGGGACACGGCAAGAAGCTGGGGCACGCCCTGGGCTTTCCTACGGTGAACCTGGCCTTTGAACGAGGGGTCATTGTCCCCGCCTATGGGGTGTATGTGACCAGTGTCCATTTTGATCAACAGTCCTACGCAGCTGTGACCAATATTGGCGTCCGTCCTACCGTGGAGGATGGGAGCAGACTGGTCACTGTGGAAGGGTTCATCCTGGACTTTCACGGGGATCTCTACGGGAAGGAAATCCGGATGGAGTTCTTTGACTATCTGCGTCCGGAACGGAAGTTCCCCAATTTTGAGGCGCTGACGGCGGAGGTCATGCGCAATGCAGACCAGACCCGTGCATTTTTCCAGGCGCATCCGGAGGATCTGGAGGCATAACAGAAAAAACAACTGCTTGGCAACGTGGCCAGGCAGTTGTTTTTTTTGTCAGAAGTAGCGCTTCTTTTTTTCGGGCGCTTCCGTAAAGTAGAACAGATCTTCAAATTTCCAGTCCAGCGCGATGCACAGCAGCAGCGCCAGCTTGGCGGTGGGGTTGAACTGGCCGGTCTCAATGGAGCTGATGGTGTTCCGGCTGACGCCCACCAGCTTGGCAAGCTGCGCTTGGGACAGGTGTTGGCTGGCACGGGCCTCTTTCAGGCGGTTGCATAGGATGAGCTGCTCGTTCATGCGCCGGACACCACCGCAGTGACATAGGCGACCAGGCTGAGGATGACGAGCACGGTGCCGATGAGAGCCAGCACCAGGTCGCTGATCTTTTTGGCGAAGGCGAAGCGGACGTAGAATTCCACCGCCGCCATGGTGCAGAGGAGGGCGTTGAGGCTGTCGTTCTCTCGGCCGAAGTGGTTGTTGAGGATGATGAGACACAGGCACAGGAAGATGACCGCCAGGGAGCCGATGCGGCGGCTCTTGTTCTCCATGGCGTCCTCGCCCTCGTCCCGCTTTTCCCGCTGGGCTAAGTCCAGGATGTCCTTTTTGTTCATGGTGCTGCCTCCTCTATGCGCCAAGTTTTCTTTGCATAGTTAAGATACCACTGCCAAGTGAACTTGTCAAGCCCTGGCGAAGATTTTTTGAAAAAACCACCCTGCATCGGTTCGGCAGGGTGGTTTTGCGGTTATTTGACCAGCCGCTGGATGAGGACTTCCGTTCCCACCGCCATACTGATGCCGATGACGGCAGAGAGTGCGCACAAAGGAAGGTGCTGGATGCCGCCGGCGGCAAAGACGGTGGCGATGGCAGCAAAGACGGCGGGGACCTTGTTCAGCCAGGTGCGGGAGAGAAAACGCAGGTGGACGAAGATGAGCAAAAAAGTCAGCACCAGCTCAGACAGGGACAGCGCCAGCAGGGAGGGCATGGCGAACCACGCTTCCAACCACTGGTGGCCGAAAACGTAGGCCAACGCCCAGACGTAGCCCACCAGCAGGCTGCACAGGTAGTTGGGGTACTCCGGCAGCTTCACGCCAAAGGCCATGGTCAGGAAGAAGCCGATGTAGACGCACCATAGGAAGCCGTGGAACAGGGGGACGGCGGTGAACAGGGCAGTGACCAGGGCGAAGGCCACGCCGCGGACGGCGGCGGTCACGAAGGCACGGCGGCTGGTCATGGGGCACATCCCAGCAGATAGTCCTCTACGGCGGTCAGGTCGGGGAGGATGATGTGGCTGAGCTGGCGCATCTCCGGAGTGGGGGGCAGCAGGTCGGGCACCATGATGGGACGCATCCCAGCGGCGGCGGCGGAGCGAATGCCGTTGTAGGAGTCCTCCACCGCCCACGCTGCTTCCGGCGCCACGCCCAGGGCGCGGCAGGCCATCAGATAGATGTCCGGGGCGGGCTTGCTCCGCTCCAGCTGGTCGCCGGTGACCACTTGATCAAAGTAATGCCACAGGCCAACCCCCTCCAGCTGGCTCTGCACCAACACCCGTCGGGTGGAGCTGGCCAGGCCGATCCCCCAGTTTGCTTCCCGCAGGTGGTGGAGCAGCGCCCGTGCGCCGGACTTCAGGGGCATTCCGTGGGCGTCCACATGGCCGAAAAAGCCCGCTCGGCAGCCCTTTTGGAACTGGTCGTAGGAGACGCCAGGATAGGTGCGCTGAAAGACGGCTTGGGTGTTCTTCTGGGTGGTGCCCACACAGTCCAGAAAGGTCTCATAGATGTGGGGCAAGCCCATCTTGGCACCCACCTCCTTCCAGCAGCGGGAGATGAGCTGTTCCGAGTCAAAGAGGACGCCGTCCATGTCAAATACGATGTACTGTTTCATCTGTCATCCTTTCTCCGGCCGTTCCAAGGTGGCCCACAGGATGGGGCCGCCTACGGTCTGGATGTGTTTTTTCTGTTCTCGTGCCAACCGGTGGTCGGCGGCGATGACGGAGGCCACCCGTTCCCGTCCCAGCCGAGCCAGGTCGGCGCTGTTGGACTGGCGGTATCCGTCTGGGCTCAGCATAGGGGGACGGAGGGACGCCTCCCAGCCCGCCTCCAAAAAGGCCGGCGCTGGCCAGCGGCGCAGATCGGTGTGCTTGCCGTCCAGGTCTAGGGTCAGCAGCTCTGCCCCTTGCTCCGTCCACTGTCCGGCCAGCAAAGAGAAGGTGGTGGTCTGGCGGTACAGACGCCGCTGGATGCTGAGGGGTGGGTTCACCCGTTTGGCCAGAGCCTGGGCTTTCTCAGTCAGGGTGCCGCTGCCATGAAAAATGCGAGCGGCCAGCTTGGCGTAATTGACCCCGCCGAACACGGTCAGGCCGCAGCACGCCCACAGGCAGCGCTGCCCCTGGTCACAGCCGATCTTGCGGGCTTTGTCCCAGTGCAGGGGCACTGGGGACAGGGTCAGGCGGCTGTCGCCCACCACAGCCATGGCACATTCACTGGCCAGCAGACAAAGATAGGACATCCGAATCCCTCCGTTCCTGTGCCAACGCTCGGTTCAGGGCGTTGAGCACCCGTTTTTTATCGCCGCTCCACAGGGGAGCCAGCAGGATGCGTTTGGGGCCGTCTCCGGTCATCCGGTGCAGCACCATGTCCTCCGGCAGGCGGCGGACACAGGCGGAAACCAGGGCGACATACTCCTCCAAGGTCATGACGGTGAAGTTCCCCGCCCGATAGTCCTCCGCCAGGTCGGTACCCTCCAGCACATGGAGCAGCTGCAATTTGATGCCGCCGCTGCCGGACTGAGTTGCGTAGTCCACCGTCTCCAACATCTGTTGGCGGCTTTCCCCCGGCAGACCTAAGATCACATGGGTGACCACATGGATGCCGCGGGCGTTCAGTTCCCGCACTGCCCGGTCATAGCAGGGCAAGTCGTAGCCTCGGCGGATATAGGCGGCGGTCTTGGGGTGGATGGTCTGAAGGCCCAGCTCCACCCACACGGGTTTGATGTGATTCAGCTCGCCCAGCAAATCCAGCACCTCCTCCGGCAGGCAGTCGGGGCGGGTGGCGATGGAGAGGGCGGCGATGTCGGGACGGTGGATGACCGGTTCAAAGAGGGCCTTGAGGCGCTCCACTGGGGCGTAGGTGTTGGTGTAGGCTTGGAAGTAGGCGATGTAGCGGCTGCCCTGAAATTTGGGGGCGATGCGGGCTTTGGCCTGGGCGATCTGCTCCTCCAGAGGCAGGTCTGCCACAGGGGCGAAGTCGCCGGAGCCGCCGGCGGAGCAGAAGATACAGCCTCGGTCGCCCAGCGTCCCGTCTCGGTTGGGACAGGTCATGCCGCCGTTCAGGGAGAGCTTGTAGAGCTTTTCCCCAAATGTTTTTTTGCAGTATTGGTTCAGGGTGTCCATGGCCGCCCTCCTTCCGGTGAGTTTCCTCTACTTTATCACACTTGGCCGCCCTTGTCAGCCTTTTCCCATTGTCCTGCCCGTCCTGTTCTGGTAAACTAAAGGGAGAATCCACCTTCCCCTCAGAAAGGAGTCCTGTGTTATGTACGCCATTCTGAATTACAACCCACAACTGCGCCCCTATACAGCGGAACTGACCCAACGGGTGAACCACTTCCAAGCGGTGAAGGCCGCCCTGGCCCCAGGCGGCTCCCTGAGCCAGATGGCCAACGGACACTTCTATTTCGGCATCCACCACCATCCGGAGGGCTGGGTGTACCGAGAGTGGGCGCCGGCGGCGCAGCAGCTTTGGCTGACAGGGGAGTTCAACCACTGGAACCCCACGTCCCACCCCCTGCGCCGGCTGGAAGGCGGAGTGTGGGAGCTGGTCTTGCCAGGGCGGGAGAGCCTGTGGCAGGGGTGCGCGGTGAAAACCCTGGTGCAGTATCAGGGGGCAGTCACCGAGCACATCCCACTCTATGCCCGCTATGTGACCCAGGATGCGGAGAACTACCTGTGGTGCGCTCGGGTGTGGGAGCCGGAGGAGCCATTTCCCTGGCATCCCTTTGTGCCCAAGGAGGAGCCGCTGCTCATCTATGAAGCCCATGTGGGCATGGCTCAGGAGAAGGCGGGCATCGGCAGCTATCGGGCGTTTGCGGACAATACGTTGCCCTGGATTGCCCAGGGGGGATACAACACGGTGGAGCTGATGGCCATTATGGAGCATCCCTATTACGCCAGCTTCGGCTATCAAGTTTCCAACTTTTTCGCCCCCTCCAGCCGGTTCGGCACGCCGGAGGAGTTGAAGTACCTCATCGACCGTGCCCACCAGCTGGGCTTGCGGGTGCTGCTGGATCTGGTACACTCCCACGCCGTGGGCAACCAGGCGGAGGGCATCCATAAATTTGACGGCACCGTGTGGCAGTTTTTCCACAGCGGCAGCCGAGGGGATCATCCGGCTTGGGGCACCAAACTCTTTGACTACGGCAAACACGGCGTCCTCCACTTTTTGCTCTCCAACGTGAAGTATTGGCTCACGGAGTTCCATTTTGACGGCTTCCGCTTCGATGGCGTGACCTCCATGCTCTATCGTGACCACGGTCTGGGCGCCCCCTTCGACCGAGATGAGCGGTATTTTGGAGACAACGTGGACGAGGACGCCCTGACCTACTTGCAGCTGGCCAACGACCTGATTCGAGAGGTCAACCCCCACGCCGTCACCCTGGCGGAGGACGTGTCCGGAATGCCGGGGGTGGGGCTGCCCATCGACCAGGGCGGGCTGGGGTTCGATGCGCGGATGGGCATGGGCATTCCCGACCTGTGGGGACATCTGGTGAAGGACGTTCGGGACGAGGACTGGGACTTGGACGCCATTTGGAGCAGCTTCTGCCTCCGGCGTCCAGGGGAAAAGACCATTGCCTATGTGGAGTGCCACGACCAGTCCATCGTAGGCGACCAGGCCATGCTGTTCCGGCTGGCAGGGGAGCGGATGTATACGGAGATGTCCAAAACCTGTCACACACCGGAGATCGACCGTGCCACCGCCCTCCACAAGCTCATGCGCCTGCTGACCTGCGCCGCTGGCGGCGACGGATACTTGAACTTCATGGGCAACGAGTTCGGCCATCCGGAATGGGTGGATTTCCCGCGAGCGGGGAACGGGGACTCCTTCCAGTATTGCAGGCGGCAGTGGAGTCTGGTGCAAAATCCAGCGTTAAAATACCAGTCCTTGGCCGACTTTGACCGGGCGATGCTCCATCTGGCCAGCCAGTGGGACTGGTTCCGGCAGTGGATGCCCGATTTGAAATTGGTTTCCCGTGACCAACAGGTGTTGGCCTTTGAGCGTGGGGGACTCATCTTTGTGTTCAACTTTAGTCCCACCCACTCTTACCCCAACGCGCTCATCCCGGTGAGTCAGGGGGAGGATCATGTGCTGCTGCTGTCCACGGACGATGAAGTGTTTGGGGGACAGGGGAGAATTGCGCCTATCCCGTATCCTGCCTGTGTGGCGGGGCGGAGTGGAAATTACTTGCAGCTGTACTTGCCTGCTAGGACGGCTGTGGTGCTGGCACCGGAGACGGTTGCAAAGACACGGAACGGATAACAAAAAGGCGAACCCTGAGTGGGTTCGCCTTTCTCACAGCCATCAGTCATCTGTCGTCACTTGCACGTTGTCCGTCCCATGCAGTTCAAATTCTGCCAGGTACGCTTCCACCCGTGCCACTAATTCGTCAAAATTGCTCTCGTCAATGGGCACGTCGTTCATGTCACGCCGTGCCAGCTCCTCCGCCAGAATGTCGAAGAACATGGCGTCCTCGTATTCCGCGATGGCCTCGTGGATGCCGCCGGTGACGTACGCCTGGCTGGGACAGGCGCCGCCGGGCCAGGTGTCGATGAGCTCGGACATACCGACGGAAGGTGCTTTGGTAAAGAGCAGGCCCTCCACCTCATCGTAGTCTGAAAACCGGTCGTTGCCACGGGTGGAGTTGAGCACCCAGTTGCCGATATAGACCAAGTCCAGCAGGCGGCGGTATTGCTTTTTTGTCAGTTCGATCTGCATCACAGTTCCCCTCCTTTATCCAGGTGTGAAAGTGAATGGGAGCAGGCGGGAGGTGACACCTCCCTGAACCTTTAGTATACTGTATTTTTCCATAATGTCAAACGGAATCTTTGGGAAACGCTTGTATTCTGCGGGATTATATTATATGATAAAGCAACGTGAAATCGGTAAATTGAAGAGAGCCGGCCTTGGCTGCTCGGACGCTGTGCTGTGCGTGGCCAGGGGAAACCCCGCAGCGTTAAGCCAACGTGCCGGGGGCACGTTGGTAGCGTAGGCTTCGCCCGTCGACGGGCGGAGGGACGGTATGGGAAGGAGTAAAACAATATGGTTTTATTCCGGCATATCCCAAGGGTTCTCCCTCTTTTCGGCAGAGCCGAAAATTCACCCTTTCCTGCGCTTTAGAACGCTAAGAGAGTTTCGCTGACTGCGGACAGCGACCAGGGGCTTTGCCCCTGGACCCCACTTCCTTTTCTTCCATGAAGTAAAAGGAAGCGAAAAGAAGTTTAATGGCGCTGCGCGGCTTGACCTTTGGTCACGAGTGCCTTGAAAGGGAATACAATCATGGACAATCGACCCATCGGCGTTTTCGACTCCGGCATGGGCGGTCTGACCGCTGTGCGGGAGCTGGCGGCGCTGCTGCCCAACGAACAACTCATCTACTTCGGCGATACCGGCCGTGTGCCTTACGGCGGCAGGTCTCGGAATACCATTATACGCTACGCACAGCAGGACGTTGCCTTTTTGCGCAGCTTTGACCTGAAAGCCATCGTCGTAGCCTGCGGCACCGTGTCCACCACGGCGCTGCCCATCCTACAGGCGGAGGCGGGGGGCTTCCCCATCTTCGGCGTGGTAGACCCCACAGCTCAGCAAGCGGTGGACGCCACCCGGAACGGCAAGATCGGCCTCATCGCTACCCGTGCCTCCATTCGCACGGGCGCGTATCAGGCTGCTATTCACCAGCTGCGGCCGGAGGTGGAGGTGTCTGCCCTGGCCTGTCCGCTGTTTGTGCCGCTGGTGGAGAATGGGCGGACCCAGCCGGGGGATGTGGTCATCGAGACGGTGGCGGCGGAGTATCTGGCGCCGTTGAAGGCGGAAGGGGTGGATACCCTGGTGCTGGGGTGCACACACTATCCGTTGCTGAAGGAGGTCATCCGGAACTTTATGGGGGCGGATGTGACCTTGATCGACTCCGGCGCTGCGGTGGCGCAGCAGCTGTGCGGGTATTTACAGGAGCATGATCTGGCGGCAGAGGAGACCCAGGCGGGCGCTTGCCGCTGGTATGTGAGCGACTCCACCGAGAATTTTGGCGTGCTGGCCTCCCGATTTTTGGGGCGGCCGGTGACGGAGCCGGTGGAGCAGGTGAGCCTGGAAGGGGAATGACTCGGCCAGAGATGAAGATGGAATATGTTTCCTACGACAGAGCGAAAGGAAGGGAACACATGGAAGAAAAGAACGTCATGATCTCCATCAGGGGATTACAGAAGGTGGACGGCGTGGATCAGGAGCCGGTGGAGCTGATCACTCCGGGGGTGCTGTCTGAAGTGGGCGGCGGCTATCATCTGACCTATCGGGAGACCGCGCTGACCGGTCTGGAAGGCACCATCACCAGCTTCCAGGTGTATCCGGAGCAGGTGAGCATGGTGCGCATGGGCACGGTGTGCTTGCAGATGGTGTTCGAGAAGGGACGGCGGCATCTGTCCGTCTACGAGACCCCCTATGGCAATATGTCCGTGGGGGTGCGCACCGAACAGATGACCAACACGCTGGGCGAGTCCGGCGGGGTCATCGACATCAAGTACGCCCTGGAGATCGACCACGCCTTTACCGGACGCAATGAATTCCACATCGAAGTCCAGGAGATGTCCAGCAGCGTCACCCTGGGCGGTGTGGCCAAACAGACCCCGGCACCGGTGCAGTGAAGCACGGGACGGGGCGCAAGGACGCTGACCAGGGAGCACGCTGTGCTCCCTTTGGTCTTTCCGGCGGGGATTTGCTCACCGCGACCATCCGTCAGGCGGAAACGCTGGCGCCCGGCCCCTGGCGGGTCCACAACGGCTGTCTGGCGACCCCGGCACCCTTTCGGTTGGCCAAGGAAGCGCAGACGTCTGCGGAGGTCTGCGCCCAGGCGCTGGCGGAGAGCGTGGACTTGTCGGGGACGTGGTTTTCCCAGGCGGTTCCGGCTGGCGGGTATCTGAATCTGGTGTTTGCGGCGGAGTGGTATGACGCTGCGGCGCAGGAATCTGCTCAGGCGGGCGTGCCGGTGGCCAGTCCGGTGCCGCCTGTTCCGGCTTTTCCGGCGGAGATTTTTCCCGGCGACTGGCGCTGTCTCTGCCGCACGCAAAAGAACCCTCCTGCCCCCCAACTGGCCGCTCGGCAGGACGCTGGGAATCCGGCGTGGCTGGTGCGGTACACGGCGGAGCGGCTGCAAAGGCTGGCGGAACGGAGTGCTCCTGAGTCCCTGGATTGGCCGGAGGGGGAGAAGGCGCTGCTGCTGTTGGCGGCGGAGTTTGCCCAGCGGCAGGAGCGGGATACGCCAGCGCAGCTGTTCCGCTATTTGACCGGGCTTGCTCGGCAGGTGTGGCAGGTGCGCTGCTTTGTGGGCGGCGCAGCGGTGCGGTGCGCGCGGGTGCTGGCGGCAGGGTATGCGCAGCTGTCCCAGGCTTGATTTACAGAATATTCACCCAACAGGGTGGGCAGATGCTATAATGTTATAATCGGATGAAATATGAAAGAAAAGAGGGATTCCATGGCCATCAAAGTACTTATCGTGGAAGATGACAGCAATATCGCCCAGCTCCTCCAGCTCTACCTGGAGAAGGAGGGCTTCGAGACCCAAGTGGCGTCGGACGGCGGCCAGGGGGTGACCCTGTTCCACAGCTTCGCGCCGGATCTGGTGCTGCTGGACATCATGCTCCCCGTGCTGGACGGCTGGGGCGTGTGCCGGAAAATTCGAGAGACGGACAAGACCCCCATCATCATGATGACCGCCAAGGGTGAGCTGGAGGACAAGGTGTCCGGCCTGGAGATGGGCGCGGACGACTATATCGTGAAGCCCTTCGAGATGAAGGAGGTCATGGCTCGCATCCACGCGGTGCTCCGCCGCTATGGCGGTGACCAGGGTGGGCGGAAGAAGCTGACCTTCGACAAGCTGGTCATCAACATGGACTCCTACGAGCTGCTGGTGGACGGCAAGCGGGTGGACACGCCGCCCAAGGAGATGGAGCTGCTCTATCACCTGGCCGCCTCGCCCAACCGGGTGTTTACCCGGAACCAGCTGCTGGATGAGGTGTGGGGCTTTGACTACTTCGGGGATTCCCGGACGGTGGACGTACACATCAAGCGCCTGCGGGAGAAGCTGGAAGGGGTGTCCGACCAGTGGAGCATCAAGACCGTGTGGGGCGTAGGCTATAAATTTGAAGTGGCAGGGGAGTAACGTGAAACCAGCGAAGAACAACAGCCTCTTCCGGCGGCATTTCATCGTCACCGCCAGCATGATCCTGCTGGCCTTCACCATCCTGGGTGCGGGCTTCATGTATCTGAGTTATCGGTACACGGTGCAGGAGAAGAAGCAGAATCTGGAGGAAGTGGGCGAGTACGTCAGCAAGCTCACCAGCCAGATGGTGGACGGGACGAACCAGTTGAAGGATGAGGATTATCTGGCCTGCCTGAGCATCATCTCCGGTATCGCCGGCAACGACTTGATGCTGTGCCAGCCCAGTGGGACGGTGCAGTATCTGTACATCAGTGAGAAAAATCAGGATGCCGAGAACCTGACGGGCAAGCAGGTGGATGAGAAGACCCTGCAGCAGGTCATCCAGGAGAAACGCTACTCGGGCACCACCGACCTGGGGGTGTACGCCAAACCCAAATTCGTGGTGGGGATGCCTCTGTATCTGTCGGATGGACATACCCTGGGTGGTGCGGTGTTCTTGACGTCGGATATGACCCGGCTGACCAGCCTGTGGCGGGATCAGGCCATGATCTACCTGGCCACCGCCGTGGTGGTGCTCTGCTTTGCCTTCCTGTCCTGTACCTTTGCCGGGTTCCAGCAGCTGAAACCCCTGAAAGAGATGGCGGACATCGTGCGGCGGTTCGGCATGGGCGAGTACGACCTGCGCATTGGCGACCGAGGTCGGCACGACGAGTTGGACGAGCTGGCCAACGCCTTCGACTCCATGGCAGACTCCATCGCAGAGACGGAGAGCCGCCGGCAGGAGCTGGTGTCCAACCTATCCCACGAGTTAAAGACCCCCATGACCACCATCTCCGGCTTTGCCGATGGCATTTTGGACGGCACCATCCCCCCCGACCGGCAGGAGAACGCCCTGCGGGTCATCTCCTCGGAGACCCGGCGGATGAACCGGCTGGTGCGGCGGATTTTGGACTCCAGCCGCATTCAGGATCAGTATCAGACCACCAACAGCTGCCAGCTCCGCTTTGACATCGTGGAGACCATGGCGCGGGTGATGATCAGCCTGGAGGGACGCATCAACAGCCACGGGCTGGACATCGACGTCCAGTTCCCGGACACCCCCACCATCGTCTGGGGGGATCCGGACTCGGTGACCCAGGTCTGCTATAACCTGCTGGATAACGCCATCAAGTTCTCCACCCGGGGGACGGCCATCCGGCTGAGCATCCAGACCAAGGGGCGGAAGGCCTATGTATCCGTGCGCAACATCGGCGAGACCATCCCGCCGGACGAGCTGGATAAGATCTTTGATCGGTTCCACAAGAGTGACCGCTCCCGGAGCCTGGACAAAGAAGGGGTGGGCTTGGGTCTGTACATCGTCAAGACCATCCTGAACAGCCTGAAAGAGACCATCACCGTGACCAGCGAGAACGGGGTGACCGAATTTACCTTCACCCTGACCCTGGCGGAGTGAGTGGAGGAATCGTATGATAGAAGAGAACAAGCAGGGGCTATTCCCAGAGGTGTCGCCGGAGCAGGAGGCGCGGCTGGAGCCGGTGACGGAGGCAGATGTGCGGCTGTCGCCGGAGGAAGTGGAGGCGCTGACAGAGGAAGAGCGGGTGGAGATGGAGACCATGCGTTGGAAGCAGGTGCCGCCGGAACCGCCTAAGCCGCCGAAGCCGCCGAGAAAACCCCCTCAAAAACGGAAAAAACGTCGCCGGAAACAGCCCGAGCTGCGGACGCTGCTGCTGGCGCTCATCATTTTGGTGGTGTCCGCCATGGTCTGTGGGGCTATCCTGCTGGGCAACTACACCGGCGACAACACGACGAAAAAGCAAAAGGATTCCGGGTTCAGCGACCGTTCCGACGCTTCGGGCGGGGACGACGCCTGGAACTATGACAGCAAGGACAAGGAGAAGACCGAGAGCTTGCCCGCCTACACCGGCGACCGCACCGGCGTGACCTTGACCCTGAACAACGCCATCGGCAAGAAAGCCCTGAGCTATCAGGAGCTGTACCAGCAGTGCCTGCCGTCCACCGTCAG
This sequence comes from uncultured Oscillospiraceae bacterium, assembly GCA_934565425.1. GTDB lineage: Bacteria > Bacillota > Clostridia > Oscillospirales > Oscillospiraceae > Onthomonas. The sequence goes on along the minus strand of CAKTHW010000024.1, from coordinate 284 downwards.
CATCGCGGTGGAGAATCGGGACGGGGCTGGGTCTGGCTCTGGGGTGGTGCTCAGCGCGGACGGGTACATCATCACCTGTGCTCACGTCATCGACGACCAGGCGTCGGCAGAGGTGACCACCAACGACGGGAAGCACTATATGGCGCAGCTGGTGGGCAGCGACGCACAGACCGACCTGGCGCTGCTCAAGATCGACGCCACCGGTCTGACGCCGGCGCAGTTTGGCAAGGATGAGGAATTGCAGGTGGGGGACAAGGCGTTGGCCATCGGCGACCCCTTGGGGG
>CAKTHW010000023.1 GCA_934565425.1 uncultured Oscillospiraceae bacterium | reverse complement strand
CTACTGCGCTATGGGGGGAGAAGTGGACCTGCAAGCCCTCCACCAGATGGCGTATGAACAAGGGAAACGGGTGGCCTTTCCCTATTGCATCAGCGACACCGAGATGATCGCCCTGGAGCCGCTGGGGCCGGAGAGCTGGGAAAAAGGCCGCTACGGCATTTGGGCGCCTGTCCCCTCCCGCTCCCGTGTCATCCCGCCGGAACAGCTGGAGCTGGTGCTCTGTCCCTGTACCGCTTTTGACCGGCAGGGTCACCGCTTAGGCATGGGCGGCGGGTACTATGACCGGTTTTTGCCCCGCTGCGAAAAGGCTGTCATCGCCGTTGTGGCCTATGAGTTGCAGCGGGTGGACGAGCTGGAGGCGGAGCCTTGGGATGTGGCGATGGATGCGGTCTTTACGGAAGCGGAATTGTCGTAGAATGCGGAAAAATCTGGACAGGCAATGGATGTTCGTGCTATCATAATGGCGTTGCCTTTCGCCTCTATCACTTTTTGAGTGGAAGGAGGTGATCCATCGTGGTAGTGCAGACAGTACAAAGTATTGTCATTTCTGTTACAGCGGATGTTCTTGCGTACTACTTATGTAAGTGCCTAGACCGATGCATTCGCAAATGGCTGAACAGAAACAGAGACTAAGGCAGCCAGCCGCAACGGTCTAGCCTGCCGATAACAGGTAGAAACGCCCTAGAGAGTAGCAGTCTCTGGGGCGTTTCGCTTTCCATAGTGGTAGTGCGGACATTCATTGTCTACTTGGATAATACCACATATAGGAATCTATTGCAAGAAAAATTTGTGCCTCACGTAAGGTGATTTTAAAAAGAGAGGCAGCCGAAGCTGCCTCTCTAAAACGTGATAGGGATCAGATCAGTTGGATGCGGAAACAGAACCGTCCGCTGCATCCTGTGCAGTGTTGGTGTTGCTTTCGCCGTCGTTCAGGACAGCGGGATCATAGCTGGTCTTGGTGCTGACCAGCTTGCCGTCCTTGTCGAAGGTGTAGGTGGTCTCGACGCCCATGCAGCTGGTGACGCCGCCGGTCAGGGCGTATGCTTCCTTCAGCTTGCCCTTCAGGTCGTCATAGCTGGTAGTGAACTCAGCGATGCCAGCAGCGTAGGGCTGGAGCAGGTACTGACCGTCGATGAGGACCAGGCCGTCTTTGGACAGGTAGAAGTTGCCGGTCTCCAGCATGGACTGGACGGATTCGTCATCGGCTTTTACCTTGTCATAGAAGAAGGCGTCGCCGTCCTTCTGGATGGCGTCCACGAACTTAACCACATTGTCAATGGCCACGGTGCTGACGCCTTCGCCCAGATCCTTCATGGTCAGGACTTTGCCAGTCTTGGCATCATAGTTCCGAGCGAAGGTGACCAGACCGCCATGAGCGCCGCCGGTAAAGGCATAGCTGGAGAACAGGGCGCTGATCACGCCGGTATCCTGGCGGATCGCCTTGCTGTCCAGAGAGCAGACGTAGGGGCTGAAATCTTCCGCTTTGCCGCCGCTCTGGAGGTATTCCTTGTAGTAGGTCTTTGCTTCTTCCTCGTAGTCCCTTGCAGACTTCAAGAAGTCTGCAACCACCTTGTCCAGATCCTTCTGGACGGCCTTCTCCACTTCCGCGTTTGCCGGATAGGAGATGGAGATGGGGGTGTAGCTGATGATGACGGCCACGGTGCCGTCGTCTGCCTTGATGTCCTCGCTGACCTGATCGCCGCGGGTCAGGACAGGGGCACTGTCAACGGGCTTTGCGGAGGTGGAGGCGCTGGAGGCAACGCTGGTGCTGGCAGAACCTGCTGCCGGGGTCTTGCTGCCGCCGCAGGCAGCCAGGGAGAGTGCCATGACCAGGGCCAGGGAGAGTGCAAACAGTCGTTTCATTTTGATTACCTCGTTTTGCGATAAAGATGAGATATTTTGCCGCCGAGAAGACGGAGCAAACAAGAGAAGGTGTTAGTTGCTGGAAGTGGAGGAGTCACCGCCTTCTGCTTCCGGCATATCGTCGCCCTTGGGCATCTCGGCCGGGTCGTAGCTGCTTTCCGTCTTGGTCAGCTTGCCATCCTGGTCGAAGGTATAGGTGCCCATGGCGCTGACGCAGTTGGTCACGCCGCCGTCCAGGGTGTATTCGTCGTTGAGCTTGCCCCGCAGGTCGTCGTAGCTGGTGGTGAATTCCACGATACCAGCGGCATAGGGCTGGAGCAAGTACTGACCGTCGATGAGCACCAGGCCGTCCTTGGACAGGTAGAAGTTACCGGTCTCCAGCATGGACTGTACCGATTCATCGTTGGCCTTCACCTTGTCATAGAAGAAGGCGTCGTCGGTGTCCTGGATGGCGTTGATGAACTTGACCGCGTTGTCCGTCACCAAGCTGCTGACCTCTTCCCCAAAGTCCTTCATGGTCAAGACCTTGCCGGTCTTGGCGTCGTAGTTCCGGGCGAAGGTGGTCAGGCTGCCGTGAGCGCCGCCGCAGTAAGCGTAGCTGTAGAACAGGATGCTCACGACGTTGTTGTCCGCCCGCAGGGGCTTGCAGGTCAGTTCAAAGGTGTAAGGGGTGAATTCTTCCTTCTTGCCGCCGCTCTTCAGGAACTCCTGATAGTAGGTATTGGCGTCCTCTTCCTGTTTGTTGGAGTCTTTGTGGAAGTCTGCCACGACCTGTTCCAGATCCTTCTGGATGGCCTTCTGGGCGTCAGAAGCCTCCGGATAGACAATATCATAGGCAGTGCTCTTGGAGACCAGCACTTCCGTGCCGTCCTTTGCCGTCAGATCCTGCTTGCTGTTGCTGCCGGCATGGAAAGCGGGGTGTCCGGCGGACGTAGGCTCTACGGAGGTGTCGGCAGGGGTGCTGGAAGTGGTCGGGGTCTTACTGTTGCCGCAGGCGGCCAGGGAGAGGGCCATGACCATGGCAAGACAAAGGGTGAACAGTCGTTTCATCATCATAACCTCATTTCTAAATTAGAATCTATTTTTCCACGTCGAATAGGCGGAGGGAACGAGAGAAATTAGCTGGACAGGGCGAAGGTCTTCAACACCTTTTCGATCTGCCCGGAAAAAGCGCTGTAGCGCTGGGCGCTCTTTTGGTCAGCGCCCTCGAACTGCACGTCGGTGGGGTAGACCACCACATAGGTGATATTCCGGTCGATGCTCAGCAGCTCATAGTCTGGCAGCTGCTGGTAGGAGTTGTTTTTGTAGGACTGGATGGAGAACAGCCAGCCGCCTCCCATGGCATCATAGCACCCTTTCTCGTAGAAAGAGACCGAATTGGCGGTGCTGGTCACATAGATCTGCTTGCTCCAGTTGGAGGGGATGGTCAGCGTCCAGCCTTTCCCCTGGAGCTTCCCCGATTTGGCCAAGGCGTGACCGTTGGAGTCCGCAGAAGCGTCGTTGCTGGTAGTATCGCCATCATCTGAGCTGGCGGCCAGGTCGGCGTCCTGCTTGGCGTTTTCTTTGGCGGTATAGTCCTTGGGCAGGTAGTACTCCTTCAGGATGGAACCGTAGTCCGAATAGGCGGTAGGGAACTCCAGCACACCCATGGCGTAGGGCTGCAATTCGTACTCCCGGGAGATAAAGGTGATGGATTCGTCGGTCATATAATAGGTAGGTGCGATGGTGGCGTCAAAGCCGTACAGACTCTGAGCGTCCTCGGTGCCGTCCAGCACCACGTGACTCAGGTTTTCCTGATAGCCGTCAAAGAGAGAATCCACCTCCAACGCGGCCAGTTCAGACACCAGCTCCGTGGCCTTTTCCCGGAACCCGTTGCCCAGGTCAGGGAAGGTCAGCAGCTGACCGGTCTGGGTGTCGTAGTTCCAGCCGCTGCGCCAGTCGCTGCCGTGGGCGCCGCCGGCGTCCTGGATCTCATCGGCCACCAAGCTGATGACCGTGTCATCGCTGCGGGTGATAGTCAGGTTCAGCTCGGAGGTACAGGGGGCCGCGTCCTTGCCCAGCGCCTGATAGTTCCCCTGGGCGATGGTGTACAGGTCTTCCTTGACGTAGGTCAGGTCTTTGTCCACCAGGGCGTTCAAGCTGGTCTGAATGGCGGACTGGGCGGTGGAATTGCCGGAAATCACTACCGTGGGACGGTCATAGGCATAGGAGACCAGCACATGGCCGTCCTCCGCCTTGATCTCATCCTTCACCCGGTTGAGTTTGATCTGAATGGAAGAATTGGAATTTGAGGTTGCGTCAAGGGCAGATGCGGCAGCAGAGACGCCGCCAGAGGTGCTCTGTGCAGTGCAGCCGGCTAAAGTCAGTGCCAACAGACCGCTCAGCAGAATGGCGGGAAAGAGCTTCACGCAAAACCCTCCTTTCTAACAAGGTTCACTTTCATGCTAACAGTGTAACGGAATTTGCTCGCTGGTACAACAACAATCCCGTTACAACTTGCAGGATTTGTTGACAAATGGAAACAAAAATTGCGGAAAACGACGGAATCGCCTCATTTTGCAGGGAGATGCTGGGCGAAATCCCCTGAAAATGAAAATCCGCTCCGTTGCAAGCGCAACGGAGCGGATGAAATGTCATAATTGTTTTTCCAACAGAAAGCGCACCGGCAGCCCCTGTTTTCGCCGCCACCACACGTAGTTGAGTACATTGCCCAGGTTGACGATGTTGCCGCATAGGTAGAGCCAGAGCATGAGGATGATGACTGAGGCCAGGGAGCCGTAGACGGTGGAATAGCGGGTGGACAAGCTGATGAACATAGAGAACAGACCGGATGCAGCGGCCAGCAGGATGGAGATGAGGAAGGCGCCTTTCAGCACTGGCGGACGCTGATGACTCCAGGGGGCGGTGACCCGGTAGAGCAACGCCAGGACCAGCAGGGCCACGCCGAAGAGGATCATCAGGCGCATCCAGCGCAGGTTCTTGGGCAGCGGGAGCATGGAGAACCGCATCCGGAACCATTTGAAGAACCAGTTGCCCGTCAGGACGACTGCGATGGACCCGTAGACCATCACCAACAGCAGGACGGAGAAGATGAGGGAGGTCAGCAGGTACCAGACCCCGCGGAAGGTGCGCCGTCCGTAGATTTCGGCGGAGATGGACATGAGACTGCGGAAGCCAGCAGAGGAGGCGGTGATGGACATGAGGAGTCCGGCCAGGAAGAGCCCTTTAGACTGGTGGGTGAGGACGTAAGTGATATAGTCGGAGAACAGCTCCATGATCTGGGCAGGGAGGACGGTCTTGAGGAAGCTGATGACCGCGTTGGCCTCCAGGTGCAGCCAGCCTAGGGCGGAGATGACCATGATGAGCATGGGGAAGACGCTCAGCAGCAGGTAATAGGCCAGCTCCGCGGAGCTGCGGGAGACCCGGCGATCCAGGTAGACCTCGATGACGTCCACGATAAAGGCCACCAGGGGGTAGCGGGCTTTGAGCCGATCCAGGTACTGATAGAGTTTTTCTTCCAAGGCCATATCACCTCCCGATTTTGTCCCGATCTTTTTAAGATTCTATGAAGACTTGAGGTTATTATAAGCGATAAACGGAAAAAAAGCCAGCAAAAAACCGTCTGTGTAGTAGACAGACGGCTTAGTGCATCACATTCGTGTTTAATTAGCCCTCGATGGCGTTGAGCTTGATGGTCAGCTGATGCTTCTTGCGAGCGGCCTTGTTCTTGTGCATCAGGCCATTGGCAGCAGCCTTGTCCACGTGCTTCACGGCGACCTTGTAAGCCACAGCGGCTTCATCCTTGGTGCCTTCAGCGACAGCGGCATCAAACTTCTTCAGTGCGGTCTTCACAGCGGAGACAGCAGCCTTGTTACGAGCGGCCTTGGTCTGGTTAACCAGCACGCGCTTTTTAGCGGACTTGATATTGGGCAAACCAAAAACCTCCTCTATTGAAAAAGTAGCAGGGGTAAAAAAGACCCGTGCAAGTCCTAATTATAGCATCCGAACGGTCAGATTGCAACTCTTTTCTCAAATTTTTTCCCGGCCTGTGGATAACTTTTGTCCCCGTCGCCCAAACTAGGCAGAAAGAACAGGAGGGAGCACAAGATGGAGTGGAAAAAAGCAGTCCGGACGGACTTGGCTGTGGAAGCGCTGGAGCTGGGTGAGGGGGCGGAGACGCAGGATTTCCCCGGCATGCGCCACCGGGACTTTGAACGCTGCGGCATTCCAGTCACCGAGGTGGAGATTTTGGACGACAACGCCGCCCGGCGCTTGGGCAAACCCATCGGCCACTACCTGACCCTGACCCTGGGCGAGCTGCCGGGGCGGACGGGGGACACCTTTGAACGGACGGTGCAGGCGGTCACCGAGACTCTCATGGGCTTGCTGCCCAAAGGGGACACCCTCCCCGCCCTGGTCATCGGCCTGGGCAATCGGAACATCACCCCAGATGCCGTGGGCCCCATTGCCATCGACCACACCTTAGCCACCCGCCATCTCATCACCCAAGCGCCGGAGTACTTCGGCCAGTGGCGTCCGGTGGCGGCGGTGCATACCGGCGTGGTGGGCAGTACCGGCGTGGAGAGCGCTGAGCTGATCCAAGCCCTGGCGCGGGAGATCAAACCGGCGGTGGTCATCGCTGTGGACGCCCTGGCCGCCCGTTCTGCCGCTCGGCTGGGGAAGACCATCCAGATCGCCGACACAGGCATCATCCCCGGCTCCGGCGTGGGCAATGCCCGGGCGGCGCTGAATCAGGATACTCTAGGCATCCCCGTCATCGCTATGGGGGTGCCCACGGTGGTGGATGCGGGGACGTTGGTGGCGGAGCTGACCGGTCGGGAACGGACGGGACAGGAGGAGCTGGAACGGATGATGGTCACCCCACGGGAGGTGGACACCGTGGTGACGGACATTGGTCGGGTGACCGGCTGCGCCATCAGTCTGGCCTTGCAGGAGGGACTGGCGCTGGCGGATTTGGAATTGCTTCTGTCCTGAGTTTACAAACGGTTTACAAAGCCGTCATGATTTTGCCGTAATTACCCGGTATTCTATACCCGTACCAAGAAAGAACCTCGTTTTTAATTGGTTGATTCTCTCTCTTCTCTCTCTTCTCTCTCTTTTTTTCGAATGATGAAAAGCGTCTGACTGCAACAGTCGGACGCTTTTCGTTTCATTTGGAATGGAAAAAACAGCGGAATAGTGCAATAAAAAATGATATTTTGCAAGTTGATGATTGTTAAAATTCATACTTGCGCTTTTTGAGAAATAGGATATAATGAGGATCATCAAAAACAAGCAGAGCAAAGGCGCTGGCGAGAGATCGTTGGCGCCTTTTGCTTTTGGAAGGAGGAACTGGTATGTTAGGCGTTAGCCTACTGTATGTTGGGGCTGTCCTGACCATCAATGGGATTGGGCGGCTCACAGAAATCGATGGAAAATCCCTTGCGGTGATGAATTTCTTCACTGGCGGACTTTCCGTCATCGCAAATGTGATCCTGCTGGTATGCGGCGAATATTATGCAGCTGCTACCGGGTTGCTGTTCGGCTTTACCTATCTGTTCATCGGTTTGAACGCTGTGTTCAACTTGGATGGACGCGTATTGGGGTGGTTCAGCCTGTTTGTGGCCATCAATACCGTTCCTGCCGCTCTGCTCTCTCTGTTGCAGGATGCGGATCCCTTGTTCTTTGTCATCTGGTTGGCATGGGGGATCCTGTGGCTGCTCATCTTCGTGGAAAGTGTCCTGAAAAAGGACTTGCATCATACAGTTCCAGTTCTGTTGATCTTGGAGGGAATCGGCACTGCCTGGGTTCCCGCCTGGCTGCTGTTGCAAAATGTTTTGTGACGGTAACGTGAAACAGAGGGACGCTTATTCCAAATTATCATTCATCGAACCATTTTTTTGAAGGAGGTTTTCATTGTGAGACACGGCGATATTGCATCTAGCAAGAATACTTTGGGCATTGCAGTTGTAAACTATAAGATGCCCCGTTTGCACTCGAAGGAAGAGATCATGGCCAACTGCCAAAACATCTCGAATTATATCAAGGGTCTGAAGACCGGTCTTCCTGGATTGGATCTGGTCGTCTTTCCGGAGTATAGCACGGAGGGGATCCTGTATGACTTCGATGAGATGATGGAGCTGTCCACCACCATTCCCGGCCCGGAAACGGATGTTTTCGCGAAGGCGTGTATTGAAAACAATGTCTGGGGTGTTTTCTCCATTACTGGTGAGCTGCATGAGGAACATCCTAAGAAGGTTCCGTATAACACTTTGATCTTGATGAACAACAAGGGCGAGATCGTGCAGAAGTACCGTAAGATCATTCCTTGGACTCCCATCGAGGGCTGGTATCCTGGTGATCGCACCTATGTGAGTGAAGGTCCTAAGGGGATGAAGATCAGCCTGATCATCTGTGATGATGGCAACTATCCGGAGATCTGGCGTGACTGCGCTATGCGCGGCGCGGAGCTGATCATCCGCAGCCAAGGTTATATGTATCCGGCCAAGGATGAGGAACGTCATATGGCACAGGTCATGGCATGGGCGAATAACTGTTATGTAGCAGTGGCCAACGCCACCGGCAATGACGGTGTGTACTCCTATTTCGGTCATTCTACGCTGATCGGCTTTGACGGTCATGTCCTGGGTGAATGCGAGACTGAGGAGAACAGCTATCAGTATGCGGAGATGTCCATCCCTGAAATCCGAGATGCCCGTAAGAACTGGCAGTCTCAGAACCACCTGTATAAGCTGCTCCACCGTGGTTATACCGGCACCATCAACTCCAAGGAGGATCGCTATGGCGCCAAGGAATGCCCGTTTGAATTCTATCATACTTGGATCAACGATCCGGCGAAGGCACAGGAGCAGGTGGAAGCCCTGACCCGTGATATGCCGGGCACGGAGGATTGTCCCATTGCGGGGATTCCCCATAAGTAAGAACGCTTGGATAGAGCGCAGTGCTTATCATATAAAAAGCTCCTTGCAGAACTTCGGCTCTGCAAGGAGCTTTTTGATCGTTTGTTTATGGATTGGTTGAACCGGTCAAGCCTCCGGCGCACGTTCCATCGCAGTGAATACGGCTTCAAAGGCTTCGCTGGACATGGTCTCATGTTCCAGCAGGTACTGTGCGGTGGTCTCCAGCTGGGGGGCGTAGTCGGACAGGATCGTTCGGCACTGAGCGTAAGCCTTGTCGATCAGCGCTTTCACCTCCTGGTCGATGGAGGCGGCGATGGTTTCGGAGTAGGGCTTGGTTTGTGCCATAGAGCGGCCGATGAATACCTCACCCTTGCCGTCGTCGTAGACCACAGCGCCCAGAGCATCGCTCATGCCGTACTTGGCCACCATAGCGTGGGCGATGGCGGTGGCACGCTCCAGATCGCTGGAAGCGCCGGTGGAGATGTCGCCCAGGAACTGCTCCTCTGCCACACGGCCGCCCAGCAGGGCGACGATGTCCTCGAACAGCTCGTTCCGAGAGCGGAAGGAGCGATCCTCCTGGGGCAGGGAGATGGTCATACCGCCAGCCTGACCACGGGGGACGATGGTGATCTGATGCACTGGGTCGTGGGTGGGCAGGGCGTGCATGGCGATGGCGTGACCGGCCTCGTGATAAGCGGTGAGCTTCCGGGCGTGAGGGGTCACCACGTGGCTCTTCTTTTCCGGGCCTGCGATGACCTTGATGATGGACTCCTGCAGGTCGGACATGGTGATGAACCGCTGGTTCTTGCGAGCGGCCAGCAGAGCGCCCTCGTTCATCAGGTTCTCTAGGTCCGCGCCGGTAAAGCCGCTGGTAGATTTGGCCAGGGTCTCTAGGTTCACGTCCTCAGCCAGCGGCTTGGTGCGGGAGTGGACTTGGAGCACTTCTTTACGCCCCTGGATGTCCGGCAATCCCACATAGACCTGCCGGTCAAAACGGCCGGGACGGAGAAGGGCCGGGTCCAGGATGTCCACACGGTTGGTGGCAGCCATGACGATGACGCCGGAGTTGCCCTCAAAGCCGTCCATCTCCACCAGCAGCTGGTTCAGGGTCTGTTCCCGTTCATCGTGCCCGCCGCCCAGGCCAGCGCCGCGCTGGCGGCCGACGGCGTCGATCTCGTCGATGAATACGATGGAGGGGGCGGTCTTGGTGGCCTCTTCAAAGAGGTCCCGGACACGGCTTGCGCCTACGCCCACGTACAGCTCCACAAAGTCGGAGCCGGAGATGGACAGGAAGGGGACGCCTGCCTCGCCAGCGACTGCCTTGGCTAGCAGGGTCTTGCCGGTGCCCGGAGGGCCTACCAGCAGGATGCCCTTGGGGATGTGTGCGCCCAGAGCGGTGTATTTTTCGGGGTCTTTGAGGAAGTCTACGACCTCCTCCAGCTCCGCCTTTTCCTCCTGCGCGCCAGCTACGTCCTGGAAGCTGACCTTCTTCTTCATCTGCTCTGCCGAGGTGAATTTGGCCTTGCCGAACTGGGACAGACCGCCTCCGCCGCCATTGGCGTTGTTCTGCCGCACCATCATCATGAGCAGCAGGAAGACCATGGCCACAGAGAGCAGGGAGGGGAGGAGGGTGACCCAGTTGACGGACTGGGTGTCCTTTTTATAGTCGTAGCTGGTCAGGACGCCGCTCTTTTTCTGGGCCTGCACCAGGGGATTGAGATCCTCGTAAAAGGCTGTAAAGTCCGAGATGGCGCAGGAGGCTTCCTTCTTGCCATCCACTTCCGACTTCAGCTCCATGGTCACCACATTGTTCTGCACCGTGAAGGAGGACACCTGTTCCGACTGGAACAGCTCCACCATCTGGCTGTAGGGGACGCTGGCGGTGCTGTGCTGGCTGGTAAAATACCAGAAAAACCCCAGCAGAGCCAACAGGAGGATCAGATAGAATACATAATCTCGGTGGTTGCTTTTCTGTCTCAAAGAGAGATCACTTCCTTTTCAGGGTGGAACGACGTCCACAAAATCAAATCAGCTATAAACTTCTTCTTTCAGCACGCCGATGTAGGGCAGGTTGCGGTACTGCTGGTTGTAGTCCAGGCCGTAGCCCACCACGAAGGCGTCGGGCACCACAAACCCGGCGTAGTCTGCCTGGATGGGTTTTGCCCGGCGTTCCGGCTTATCCAGCAGGGTGCAGATGCGAATGGAAGCGGCCTTGCGCACCTTGAGCATATCCAGCAGATAGTACAGGGTGTTGCCGGAGTCCAGGATGTCCTCCACGATGATGACATGATAGCCCTCGATGGAGGAGGAGATGTCCTTCTTGATCTCCACCTGACCGCTGCTGGTGGTGCCGGCGCCGTAGGAGGAGACCACCATAAAGTCGATGAGGCAGGGCAGGTCGATGGCACGGCTCAGGTCGGCCATAAAGATGTAGGAGCCGCGGAGGACACTGACCAGCAAAATCTTATCCTTGTCGGCATAGTCCTTGGTGATCTGTGCGCCCAGTTCTTTCACACGCGCCTGCAACTGTTCTTCGGTGTACAGGACTTCCTTGATGCTGTCAGACATATTCATGGTTCATTTCCCTCTCTATCTCGCATGAATGGAATTTGCGGCAGGTACCGCAGTGATGCGCCAGGCAGGCTGGCCCGGCTGTGGTAAGAAGGCTTGATCGGCTCCAAACTCGGTCAAAGCGCAGACCTGACCGTTCCACACCCAGACCGGGAGCAGGTCCCGGCGCTGGCGGGGAAGTTTGGCGTCGATGAGTAGTTTTTTGATGGTCTTTCGGCTCCGCGCCGGCAGGGTGATGGCGTCGCCTGTTTGGCGGGGACGCAGCAGCACCTGAGCATCTTCCGGCAGAGCCAGGTAAAAGCACCGGGGTTGGTTGAACTTCCCGGTGGGACAAAGGGTTCTTTCACAGGTGAGGTGCCATCCGGCCACGTCCTGTTCAAAGGGCAGGCGCAGGGTGACCGGCACAAAGGGCGGGCGTTCTCCACGCACCAGCTCGAATCGGTCGTAGTTCCGCCGGGCAATCATGCCCAAAGGCAGCGCCAGCTGTCCAGAGGGACGGTTCCCTTGGCACAGCGCCAGGATGCCCCTTCGGTGGGCGGCAGAGAGCACCAGTTCCGGTTCCAACGCCTGGGCCAGCTGCTGCACCGCACGGAGTGCCAGCACTTCCGGCCCTTGCGTCAGCGCAGCACAGGGCAAAGTCACCCCATCCGGCGTTTCGTGCAGGTCGGACAACAACGTTTGCGCCTGCTCTTCCAGATAAGCGTCCTCCTGCCGGAACTGGCAGGCGCTCTCCCACAGGCGGGCGTTCAGGTTGGGGTTGCGCTGTTCCAACAGGGGCAGGATCTCGTGTCGGATGAAGTTCCGGGTGTAGCGGATGTCCTGATTGGAGGCGTCCTCCACATAGGGAATGTGGTAACGGGTCAAGTAAGTTTGGATCTCCCACCGCTGGGCGGTGAGCAGTGGCCGGACGATGTTCCCACGCACCGGCGGGATGCCGCCCAATCCACGGAGACCGCTGCCTCGCATCAGGTGAAGCAGTAGCGTCTCGCTGTTGTCCTGGGCGTGGTGAGCGGTGGCAATGCGGTGGGCAGCTAGGTCGTGGCATGTGCGTTCCAAGAAGGCGTACCGCAGCTCCCGTGCAGTCTCTTCCAGGCCGCGACCGGTTTGGGCGGCCTGCGCGGGCACGTTTTCCGTGCCGATGACACAGGGGATGCCCTGTTTTGCACACCAGTTGTGGACAAATTCCGCCTCCTCCGCCGCTTCCGGCCGTAGTTGATGGTTGAAATGGGCGACGGAAAGGGTGATGCCCAAGGTTTGACGCAGGTTCCACAGCAGAGTGAGCAGGCACATGGAGTCCTTGCCGCCGGAGCAGGCCACCAGGACGTGACTGTCGGAGGGGAACATCTGATAATCTGCCGCCAGGCGGAGCAGTTTTCGTTCCAGTTGTTCGGCCATGGCTTACTCCTGATGCTGCCAGTCCAGACCGGAGAAGGTGGTGAACTCGGGCAGCCACTGGAGCATGACCTTGCCGGTCTCGCCGTGGCGGTTTTTGGCGATGATGCACTCGGCCTGATTGCGGTATTCGCTCTCGGGATTATAATAGTCGTCTCGGTAGAGGAACATGACAATATCCGCATCCTGTTCGATGGCGCCCGATTCACGCAGGTCGGACAGCATGGGGCGCTTATCCGAACGGGACTCGTTGGCACGGGAGAGCTGGCTCAGGCAGAGCACGGGGACGTTCAGTTCCTTGGCCATGATCTTCAGCGAACGGGAGATGTCGCTGACTGCCTGCTGTCGGTTTTCCCCAGCGTAGCTCTTGCCGCCAGAGGACTGCATGAGCTGGAGGTAGTCGATGCAGATCAGCCCCAGGTTTTCCACCCGTCGGCACTTGGCCAGCATATCCGCCACCGTCAGCATGGGGTTGTCGTCGATCAAAATGTTGGTTTGATTCAAAGCGGCGCAGGCCAGGGCAATCTTGCCCCAGTCCTCGTCGTTCAGGTCGCCGGTGGTGAGCTTTTTATTGTCGATGAACGCCTCGTTGGACAGCAGGCGCATGGCCAGCTGTTCCCGACTCATTTCCAGGGAGAAGAAGACGGCGCTCTTTCCGGAGGATTTCCCCACGTTCAGGAGCAGGTTTAGCGCCATTGAGGTCTTACCCATGCCGGGACGGGCGGCCAGCAGGATCAGGTCGGAGTTGTTCAGGCCGGAGATGGCTCGGTCCAGGTCGGTCAGGCCGGTGGACAGGCCGGGCATATGGTCGTCGTTGGCGGCCAGCTCTTCCAGGCGGCCGTAGACGTCCTGGATGACCTGGGAGATGGGGATGAGCCCCTGGGTGGCACGCCCTTGCCGGATGGCGTAGATGCGCTGCTCCGCTGCCTCCAAAATCTCCTGGCCGGAGCCTTCCTTCCGCTGGATCATCCCCAGAACGTCGTCCATGGTCTGGGCGACCTTGCGCATGAGGGAGCGGTCCCGGACAATCTCGATGTACTCCTTCACATTGGCCGCCGTGGGGGTCACGTCCACCAGCTGCAGCACGTAGTTCCGAGAGGTGGCCTCGTCCAGGTCGCTCTCCAGCCGCATCTGTTCCAGCACCGTCACCGGGTCGATGACCTTGGCGTGGCTGAACATGGTGTGGATGGTGCGGAAAAGGGCCTGATTCTGCTCCTGGTAGAAGTCCTCTGCCTTCAGCGCCTCAATGACCTGGGGGATGCAGTGACTGTCGATGAGCATACTGCCCAATACAGAGTATTCTGCCTCCAGTGAATGGGGAGGCTGTCGGTAGAGAAGTTCTTCCTCCATGGGGTTCACCTGCTTCTAACTTCTAAAAGGGATCGGACGCGCCCCGGCAACAGAGCGCAAGGAACGGCACATAGGCCGCAGGCGTCCGATGGTCTGCTGCGCGGACCGGAACAGACGCCGCGGCCTATGTGGTGGGGCAGGGGAGACCCTGCCAGAGCATCCCTGCCGGGCGGCAGGGAGTGGGATCAACCTTCTTTGACGGTGACTTTGACCACGCCGGTGATCTCGTAGCCCAGCTTGCACTTGACGTCATAGGTGCCAAATGCCTTGATGGGTTCGCTGACCAGCTTGGTCTTGGCGATGTCGAAGCCATACTGTTCCTTGATGGCGTCGGAGATCTCCTTGGTGGTGACGCTGCCGAACAGCTTTTCACCGGCGCCAGCCTTAGCGGTGACGATGACGGGGCAGTCCTTCAGCTTCTTGGACAGCTCCATAGCAGCTTCCTTTTCAGCGGCTTCCCGTTCCCGGCGTGCCTTGTCCATCAGTTTCTGGGTGTTGATGTTGTCCGCAGTGGCGGTGACCGCCAGCTTCTTCGGCAGCAGGAAATTCCGGGCGTAGCCGTCAGAAACATCGATCAACTGGCCTTTCTTGCCCTTGCCCTTTACGTCTTCCTGTAAGATAACTTTCATGATGAATACCTCCTGTTAAGAGATGTAGTTTGGGGAGAAATGCTCCCAAGCATATTTGCAACAGCGTCAAGTCAGGTGGTCTCCGGCTCGTCACTGAAGTAATCGTCAATGGCGACCATCAAACGGGTGTACGCGGCCTCCACCGAGGTATCCGACAGCTGTGCGCCAGCTGCCGCGCCGTTGCCGCCGCCGCCCAGGGTCTCCAGGATGCCCTGCACGTTGATGTCGCTGCCGCTGCGGCCGGAGATGACGACCTTATCCTCTTCCGGGAAGAGGACGAAGGAGGCTTTGATGCCCTGGACGTTGATGAGCTCGTCCGCAGCCTGGGCGGCGATGATGCGGTTCACCGGCAGGTTGGAAGCGGCCACGACCACGCAGTCGTGGCAGAGGGTGGCGTTTTTGATGATCTCGAATTTGTGGACCATATCGGTCAGGTTGTTCTGGAACAGCTTGTGGACTTCACTGGTGTCCCCGCCGCAGCGGCGGAGGAAGGCGGCGGCCTCGAAGGTGCGTCCGCCGGTGCGCAGGGTGAAGTTCTTGGTGTCCAGCACGATGCCCGCCAGCAGCGCTTCTGCTTCGGTGCGGAGCAGGTCGGTGGGTTCGATGATATACTGCATCAGCTCCGCCGTCAGCTCGGCTGCAGAGGAGGCATAGGGTTCGTGGTAATTCAGCGCCGCGTTGGCGATATAATCCACTGCGCGGCGGTGGTGGTCAATGACTGCGATGCGTCGGGCGGCGTTGAGCAGGTTGGGGCAGACCACCTGATCGGGGCGGTTGGTGTCCACCACCACCACTAGGGTGCGGGAGTCCAATTTGGCTTCTGCTTCCGATCTGGTCAGGAACACACCGGCGTACTCCGGCAGAGCGGCCAGGCGCTTCATCATAATGGTGCCGGGGACGGGGGTGTCCTCCCGGACGATATAAGCGGGGATGTTCCGGGCACGGGAGATGGCGCAGATGCCAGCGGCAGCGCCCACCGAGTCCAGGTCGGAGAATTTGTGTCCCATGACGATGACCTGAGAGGAGGCGGAAATGAGCTTGTCCAAAGCGCTGGCCATGACCCGGCTCTTGACCTTGGTGCGCCGTTCCGTCTCCTTGGAGCGGCCGCCGTAGAACTCGAAGGTCTCCGGATTCTTGATGACCACCTGGTCGCCGCCGCGGCTGAGAGCCATTTCCAACGCCAGGGTGGCGAACTGGAACATCTCTTCAAAGGTGCTCCCCACGCCGATGCCGATGGAGAGGGTGGCGGTGAGGCCATAGGGGCCGGTGATCTTCTGCACGGCCTCCAGCAGGGCGAATTTGCTCTGACGATAGGCGGCCAGGTGCTGCTCTTCAAAGATGAACAGGTAGCGGTCTCGGTCATACCGGCAGACCAGACCGTTGGTGGGGGCGATCCACTTGGTGATCTCCCGTTCGATGCCGGTGCGGACTTTGGCACGGCGGCTGTCGGTGGAGTTGCGGATCAGCTCCTCGTAGTTGTCGATGGTGATGATGGAGACCACCGGACGGGTGGCGTAGTAGCGGTCCCGGATGTCGCTGAAGTCGGTCACGTCCAGCCAGTAGGTGGTGGCCACATAGCTAGGGTGCTCCTCGTTGCCCACGCTGACCAGCTGGCCGAAGACCTGGTAGCGCCGTCCCTGGATGACGTACTCGTCCGGGCATTGTGTCTTCCCATCAAAGAGCCACTGGGCGGAGAACTTGGGCACCGCCGTGGTGATATGGGTGTCGAAGATGTGGTCCCGGTCGCTGCACAGGTCCAGGAACCGGTCGTTGCTCCAGATGACTTCCCCGTTTTCCGGTCGGAAGATGACCATGGGGAAGGGGGAGTTGGTCATGGTGTCCTTGCCGGCTTGGGTGATGTTCCGGCTGAGGGTGTCGATGAAACCGTTTACTTTCTGTTCTCGGGAACGGCGGGTGAGCAGGTGGTAGACCAGCAGGAGCGCCGTGATGAGAATTTCGATGGCGGCCAGAAGGGGGGAGAAGTAGACTGTGATGGCGGCGAAGAGGATGAGGACGCCGAAAAACAGCTTGGTCTGGGCTTCTGGCAGCCGGTTTAACAGTTGATTCATAGCGAAAATCCTACCTTAAAAAATCAAAGGGATAATGTGACATTTTGATTTTTTATTATACCAAATTTTCCTGTGGAATACAAGGTGAATGGGCGGCAGAAGCTGCAAATTTACCGGTGAGGCTGGAAAAATCCCCTTGCGTTTTTCACACGGTTGTGTTAAAATCATGAATATATCTGAATGTATGACGTTTCCTCTACCGGAACGGTTTTTGAAATGCTTGAAAGGAAGTATCGACCTATGTCTACTGCACAACTGGTTCTGACCATCATCATCTTCATCGCCTGCCTGTTCCTCATCTGCGTGGTCCTGCTCCAGTCCGGCAAGAATTCCGGCGTGGCGGGCGCCCTCAGCGGCGGCAGCGACACCTTCCTGTCCAACCACAAGAAGAACACCTGGGACGCAAAGCTCGCGCGCATCACCAAGTGGGTCTCCTTCATCTTCATGGCAGCAGTTCTGGTTCTGAACCTGATCTGAGGACAAGCTGAACACATTTTTCGTATCGCAAAAGAGCGGTCGTTCCAAGAGAACGACCGCTTTTCTGCGTTTTCAGAGCTGTCCATCCAGCCCCTGTGCCATAGCCTCCAGATAGCGCCCGTCAGTGCCGCAGCAGCCGCCGAACAGAGAGAGACCGTACCGCTCCCGCAGGCGCATCATCTCCCGCGCCAGCCCTTTGGAGCCGGTGGGTTTCAGGTTGATGCCCCGTTCCAGGTTTCCGTAGCTGTCCGCCACCGTGTTGGCCTGGATGCCTAGGAACCGGTCTTGGACGGCTGCCGTTTGGTTGCAGGACTGCGCCAGCGCCTGGGCCAAAATGGTCGGGTGGACGCAGTTGGTCATGTAGCCCAGGGGTGGACGGTCTACAAACTGGTCGATGGTCTGGATGGCGTCAGAAATGGGAGTGCCGTCGATGAGGCAGCCGTCCGGTTGGATGGTGAAGCTGATGAGGTAGGGAAACCCGGTCTCGCTCATGGCCTGCGCCAGTCCCATGGCCTCCGGCAGGGTGGGCAGGATACCTGCCATGAGGAAATCCACCGGGCTGTTTCGGAACTGTTCCGCCTGCC
This sequence comes from uncultured Oscillospiraceae bacterium, assembly GCA_934565425.1. Taxonomy (GTDB): domain Bacteria; phylum Bacillota; class Clostridia; order Oscillospirales; family Oscillospiraceae; genus Onthomonas. The sequence continues at coordinate 2,618 of CAKTHW010000023.1, read as the reverse complement.
ACCGGTGAAATTCCAAGGCTTCTTCCGTGGAAAGACAACCTTTTCCCGTGTAAGCATCTCCGCGACAGCCCATTAGACCGCCGATGTACACTTCCCCGGACGCCTGCCCTTGCAGCTCCCGCAGCAGCGCCACGTGGTCGGAAATGACCGTGTCACGGTGGACAAAGTGCTCCGCCCGCTCCCGGTTGACTCGGCGGGTGGGGGTGGTGAGCAGGATGGGGAGGTGATGGGCGGCGGCAATGGTGATGTACTCCTGCCAGAGACTTTTAAGCGCCTCCCGGCCGCCGGGCTGGTAGAGGATACCGGCCAGGGCGACCTGTTCGTCGGGTACTAGGTGGTATTCACTTTTGAGACGTTCGCCCAACGCCGCCTCCATCAGCATAGGGGTTCTGCTTTGCATCCGTTCGATGATGCCCATGGGAAGCCTCCTTCTAACAAAAACGGGCGGTCTGTACAGACCGCCCGAACGTGTCATTGTGTGAATTAGTATGCAACGCCCCAGTAAACCATATGCTTTGCCGGCTTGCCGCAGACCGGGCAGACGTCGCTGATCTTCTCCTGATCGAAGGGGATGCAGCGGCTGCTGACGCCAGCCAGTTCCTTCATGGCCAGCTCGCAGGCCAGGTTGCCACACCACATGGTCTTGGCAAAGCCCTTACGCTTTTCCATGTTGGCCTTGACTTCTTCCACGGTGGTGCAAGCGTAGGTGTTCTCTTCCAGACGCTTCTTAGCGCTCTCGTACAGGTTGGTGTGCAGTGCCTTCAGCAGCTCCTGAACCTTCTCTTCCAGCTCTGCCAGAGGCACGAAGGTCTTCTCGCCAGTGTCACGACGGACGATGACGCACTGTTCCTTCTCGATGTCCTTGGGGCCAATCTCCACGCGGAGGGGCACACCCTTCATCTCATACTCTGCATACTTCCAGCCGTTGGACTGGTCGGAGTCGTCGCACTTGCAGCGCAGGCCGATGTCCTTCAGGCGGGCTTCCAGCGCATAAGCGGCATCCAGCACGCCTTCCTTGTGCTGTGCCACGGGAATGACCACCACCTGGATGGGGGCGATGGGCGGGGGCAGGATGAGGCCGTTGTCATCGCCGTGGGTCATGATGACAGCGCCGATGAGGCGAGTGGTGGAGCCCCAAGAGGTCTGATGGGGATACTGCAATTTGTTGTCCCGACCGGTGAAGGTTACGTCATAGGCGCGGGAGAACTTGTCGCCAAAGTAGTGGCTGGTGCCGGATTGGAGGGTCTTACCGTCCTTCATCATGGCTTCGATGGTGTAGGTGGCTTCGGCGCCGGCGAACTTTTCTTTCTCGGTCTTGCGGCCGGTGACCACGGGGATGGCCAGAGCGTCCCGGCAGAAGTCCACATAGCAGTACAGCTGCTGTTCGGTCTCAGCGATGGCTTCCTCAGCGGTCTCGTGGATGGTGTGGCCTTCCTGCCACCAGAATTCACGGCTGCGGAGGAAGGGGCGGGTGGTCTTTTCCCAGCGGACAACGCTGCACCACTGGTTGTACAGCATGGGCAACTGACGCCAGGAGTGGAGCACGTGTGCCCAGTGGTCGCAGAACATGGTCTCGGAAGTGGGGCGGATGGCCAGCCGTTCTTCCAGAGGATCGGAACCGCCGGAGGTGACCCAAGCCACTTCGGGAGCGAAGCCGTTGACCAGCTCGCCTTCCTTTTTCAGCAGGCTTTCGGGGATGAGCAGGGGCATGGCCACGTTCACGTGACCGGTCTTCTTGAACATGCCGTCCATGATGTTGACCATGTTCTCCCAGATGGCGTAGCCATAGGGGCGCATGATCATAAAGCCCTTGACGCTGGCGTAGTCCACCATCTCCGCCTTCAGGCAGATGTCCGTATACCATTGGGTAAAGTTTTCCTCCATGGAGGTGATCTCTTTGACCTGTTTCTTATCCTGTTTTGCCATAGTGCGCAATCAACTCTTTTCCTTTGTGATCTATCGTATCTCCCTCCCTGGGGGATGAGAATCGTCATACAGCCCATTTTACGGCATAGAGTGATAGATTGTCAAGGAACGGGGTCTAATATTGGCTCAGCTCTTGTTGACAAAGCGGGGTAAAAAAGTGCAGACGAGGTAAGCGCCGATGGTCAGAAACACCTGACCTCCGACAGGAATGGGCGGGTCTAGCTTTTTCCCGCAGAAATAAGAGGGAATGAGCGTGAGAAGTGCTAGGAGCATATACCAAATGTTTGTGACGATGGGACGGGCGTATAGGCCACAGGCTAACGTATAAAAGAGAGCCCAAATAAAAAGCAGCACAATGTTCATCCAAAACCAAGGGCTTTTCCAGTCTTTTCGTATCATGTTGTTCCCTCCTTATGCGAGATCATCCAGGATAAAAGGTGAACAGCAGATAGGTTCCGATGATGATGGCGAACCACTCCCAGTTGCAGCTCCACACAGGCTCGCGGAGCTTTTTCCACTGAATAGCCGTCTGAAACGCCAGGCAGACCAGTGCTAAGAGGGTGAGCCAGGGATTGGAGGAGCGGGGCGCTTCGGAGACCCATAGGACTGGGTTGGCCAGCAGGTAACAAAGGACGCAGAGGATGAGGAGGACGATGGAGACCCAAGTCCAGATATTTTTTAGGCGTTCTAAC
>CAKTHW010000022.1 GCA_934565425.1 uncultured Oscillospiraceae bacterium | reverse complement strand
CGCTGGACGCGATCCGGTCGCTGTTCTCCGAGCGCACCCGGCTGCTCGGCCTGCTCAACGAGGACCAGCTGCGCCTCGCGCAGGCGCTGCAGCTGCGCTGGGACCTCACCCAGTCGTACTGGTCGACGGTCGCGACGTTCGGCACCGGCCGGTGGCCGCTGGAGGACCTGCCGTGGCGCACGACCGACGGCGTCGACTCCGACTACTCGTCGCTGCTGGTCAGCGGCATGGTGCTGACGGTGAGCCTGCCCAAGTTCCGGGAGGTGAACACCATCGAGGTGGCCAACAAGGTGGTCAAGACCATGCGCGTCACCGACGAGGGGCTGCTGAGCTATAAGAAGTCTGCGGTCATCAACCTGCTCAAGTGATAAAAAAGCGAAAGCGCTGTTCCCATCGGGAACAGCGCTTTTACGTTTTGCATTTTAGAAAGAGAAAAAAGAGAGGGAGTTTTATGATGCAATCTTGCTTGCAAGGATAGGATACAAAAAATACGGGGAGAAGTGGTGAACGAAGGATAAAGAAATTATGAACAGACTGCGAACTGCCTTTTCAACGCCGCTGTCGGCTCAACAGCCCGATGAGCACCCGCTGTTCCTCCGTCAGCTCCTCCACCGCTGACCGGAACAGAGCCAGCTCCGGGGGTTGTGCCTGGCGTGCGGCGGCTTCGTAGCGTACTTGCAGGGTTTGCGCCCCTTGGAACAGGGCGGAATAGCCGGCGCGGGGCATCTGCTGGGTGGCGGGGCGACGGTTGGCGGGACGGCGGTCGGTCAGGGGGAGATACCAGACCTGACAGCGCAGGAAGAGGGCTGCGGCCAGGCGTCTGGCACGGCGGAGCTTCTTCTCGGCCAGGCTGGTCAGGGCTCGCTGGCTGGTCTGCCGGGCTAGGATGCGGCAGCGGCGCCACTGGATGACTTCTAGGGTGATCAGCTCCCGCAGCACGCCCGTCCAACGGTCGCCAGGCGGGAGCGCAGGCGGGGGTGCTGGGGAGAGGACGGTCTGGATGGGGCTGGCGTCCGGGTCAGGGGAGACCCGCTGCCAGACCTGGGCGAAGGTCTCTGCCTCCTGGTTCCACTGGGGTTCGTTCATGGGATCGGCCTCCTGTTTTTGAGAATTATCCCAGTTTATGTACCCCGGTATCAAGGGGTGAAAAGCGTTGCAAGCCCTTCCATTGCGTGGTATAATGAGACATTATAATGTGGAAAAATGCTTTTTTTCAGATTGTGAGGCTATTTTTATGAAACGTGTTATCACATATGGTACCTACGACCTGCTCCATTACGGACACATCAACCTGCTGCGCCGGGCGAAGGAACTGGGGGATTACCTCATCGTTGCCCTGTCCACCGATGAGTTCAACTGGGAACAGAAGCAGAAGAAGTGCTATTTCAACTACGAACAGCGCAAGCAGCTGCTGGAATCCGTGCGCTATGTGGATCTGGTGATCCCGGAGGAGAACTGGGAACAGAAGGTCTCTGACGTGAAGGAATTCCGGGTGGACACTTTTGTCATGGGCAGCGACTGGGAAGGGAAGTTCGATTTCCTCAAGCCCTACTGTGATGTGGTCTACCTGCCCCGGACGCCGGAGATCTCCAGCACCCAGATCAAGCAGGATCTGCACAAATGAGGGATGTGACCCAACTGAGGGCAAATCGGTCGGACAGCTGCCGGGGAGCACATCTGCTGCTGGTGCTGATGGTGTTCAGCGCGGTGGCGTTGGCCGTCACCAGCGGACATGGACAGAGCAACCAGGCGTTGGCGGGATTCTGTGCCTTTGTTCAGATGCCGCTCCTGTTTTTGGGGCTGGGGTTGTTCTCCAGGGACCGGGTGGAACAGACCCGCGACGCGCTGACCTTGGCGGCTGGCTTTGCGCTGCTGTGGGCAGGGCAGACGGTGGTGCTCTTTTGGATGGAGACCGCCGGCCGGCAGGCGCCCCTGTTCTCCCTGTGGCCGAAGACCGGTCCGCCCTGGCTGTTCCTGGCTCTGGCCATCTGTCTTCCCCTGGGCGTCTGGCTGTCCTCGGACATGCCTGGTGTTCGGTGGGGCGTGACGGGGGTGTTCCTGCTCCTGGGCTGTGCTGTGAGCTGTCTTCCCCAGGCGGACAGTCAGCCGGCGCTGCTGTCCTTCCTGTTCCTCTTCCCCCTGTATCTGCTGGGGCGAAATCTGGACTGGGACGCCCTGGAGGCTCGTGTGGACGGCAAGCGAAAGTTGCTGGCTTTGGCAGGATTGCTGGTGCTGGCGGCCGGGCTGTGGCTGACCCGGAATGGGCTGGGCAAATATGTGGCGGTGTTCAACGGGACGCTGACGGATGCTAGCTTGCGGTTTGCGTTGCTGCGGCTGGCCCAATACGCTGTGGCACTGTTGCTGACGGGGTGCCTGTTGGTGCTCATGCCCCGGCGGCGTCTGCCAGTGCTGACGGGACTGGGACGGAACTGGTATACCAGCTGGTTCTGGCTGGCGCCGGTGATGACCCTCTGCCTCAGCGTCAAGCTGCTGTCCGCTGGCGGCTCTCGTGGCCTGCTGCTGCGGACGGTGGTGGGCTGCGTGACCGTGCTGCTGGGCAGTACCTGGCTGCTGGCCTGGCCGGTGAAGATGACCCTGCATCTGCCTGGCGACCTGACCGATCAAACGCGGTCGGAGGGACGTCGGCTGAACCAGGGGAGGGGGCTGTATTGGCGCGCCTTCTTGGTGGTCTTTTTGCTGGTGGTCACCGTCTTTGCCAGTCCCTTCGTGGCCAACGGGTACTCCACCGTGTGGAAGCCGGACGGCCAGAACCTCTATCTGACCATTATGTACTACACCCGCAGGTATGTGGTGGAGGCGGCCAAGACCTTCCTGGCCACCCATCAGCTGGTGCTGCCCCAGTGGGATTTCGCCATTGGGCAGGGCGCCAACATCCTGACGGTCTTCCATATCAACCCCCTGTTCCTGCTGGCTGCCGTCACACCCTATCGGTGGATGGAGCTGGTGTACAATGTGGTGACGGTGATCCAGATCCCGTTGGCGGCCTGGGCGTTCACCGTGTACTGCCACAGTGTGGAGAAACGGGAGGTGCTGCCGGTGCTCACCGGTGCGGTCATCTACGCCTGCTCTGGGTTTGTGATCTTCACCGCTGCCAAGCACATTTATTTCATGACCTTTTTTGTCATCTACCTGCCCCTCATCCTAGCTGGCTGCGAGCGTTGGCTCCGGCAGCGGAAGTGGGGGACCTTCGTGGTGATGATCTTTTTGGCCATGATCGGCGGGTACTATTATGCCTTCGTCAACACCCTTTTGATGGCCATTTATCTGGTCATCCGGCAGATTTGCGTCCATAAGACGCAGGTTAAGGTCATTTTCAAGGAGCTTTTCCAGCTGGTGGGACTGTACCTGTGGGGCTTTGCCTTGTCCCTGGTCATCTTCCTGCCGTCTATGGCTGGCTTCTTTTCCTCCAGCCGCAGTGACGTGCGCAAGAGTGCCTTTGACCTGTTCTATAAAGCCGGATATTATGCTAAGCTGGTGACCCGATTTGTCAGCTCCAATCCCAGTGCCAACTACTGGACGAAACTGGGGTTGGCAGGGGTGGCCTTCACCGCCCTGGTCATCCTCTTCCTGCGCTGGCGGGAGCGGAAGCTGGCGCCACTGCGGGCAGGGACGCTGGTGCTGGTGGTGTGCATGTGCGTGCCGCTGATGGGCAAGATCTTTAACGGCTTTGGCTACGTCACCAACCGGTGGAGCTATGGCTTCGCCTTCTGTATGGCGGTGGTGGTGGTCTGTCTGCTGCCGCGGCTGGTGGAATTGAAGGTCTGGGAACAGATCGTCCTGGCGGTGGTGACTGCCGGGTACATGGCCCTGGTGGTTCACCTGTCCGGCGGTTGGGAGAAGGCACCGCGGACGGCCATGGTGCTGCTGGCGGTGGTGACCCTGTGTGCCATCGGCTTCACCTGGCTGCCCAACAAAAAGGTGGGGCAGTCGGTGATCGCATTGGTGACTTTGGGCGCGGTGCTGTTCAACATCAACCAGTTCTACAGCCCCAGCCACTCTAAGGAGCTGGAGCGCTACATGACCACCCGGAGCGTGCGAGCCAGCGTGGTGAAATCTGCCGAGGCGGCAGCCAGCCACATCAAGGATGATGGCTTCTGGCGGGCTGAGGTGGAGGGGAACCGGTGCAACCGGTTCTGCCTGACTGGCGGCTATGGCACGATGAGCTATTGGAGCGTGCTGGACGGCAACCTGGTGAATTACTATCAGGACTTTGACCTGAACTCCGTCCGTCAGTCCTACGCGGTATGGGGACTGGATGAGCGTGCCAGCTTGTGCGCGGCGTCCAGTGTGAAATACTTCGTGGGTAAGGCGACGGATGACGACGGCAAGGCCAAGAACTACGCGCCCTACGGCTTTGAAGCGGTGGGGAAGGATGGAAAGTTCACCATCTACAAGAACCGATACGCCCTGCCAGTGGGGTACACCTACACTGGTTATATGACCCGTTCGGACTATGAAAAGCTGTCTCCTCTGGAGAGACAGCAGGCGCTGCTCCAGTGTGTCGTCCTGCCTGACGACCAGGTGGAAAAGATGGAGGGTCAGCTGACCGAGACCAAGCCTCAGCTGTCCACCCAGGAAGTACCCTGGTCGCTGAAAAAGGAGCAGGATGCCAAGCTGAAGGACAACGCTATTGTGGTCAAAAAAGCGGGCGGGTCGGTGACGCTGACCTTTGCCGGTGCGGCGGACTGCGAGACCTATGTGTACTTCAAAGATTTGGAGATGGAGCAGAGTCCCAAGGAGGACTGCACCATGACAGTCAGCGGCAACGGCGTGAGCAAGAAGACCGACCTGTACCGGGAAGGGTCTCTGTACACCTTCCAGCGGGATGGGGTGACCTTCAACCTGGGCTACAGCGCTGACGGCGTGAAGCAGTGTAAGATCACCTTCGACGAGAAGGGGACGTACACCTTTGACATGCTGCAGGTGGTCTGTCTGCCGATGACGGACTATGTGCGGGACGTGACCGCCCTGAGCGAAGTGACCATGGAGGACGCCAAGGAGGAAGCCGGCTCTGTGTCCGGCTCGGTGACCTTGGCGGATACCCGGATGCTCACCCTGTCCATTCCCTGGCAGAAGGGCTGGACGGTACGGGTGGACGGCGAAAAGGCCGATGCCATCCAGGTCAATGGGATGTACACCGGTGTGCTGTTGCAGCCGGGGACCCATACCATTGAGGCAACTTATCAGATCCCAGGCTTGAAACCGGGTGCTGTGGTGTCCGGTGTCGCTCTGGTGGGCGGCGTGGCCGTGGTGATCTGGACGAAGAGACGGCAGAAGCGAGGCGGCGCACGGGTGCGTCGTGGCGTGGATGTGCCGTCGGAAGAATAAATTACGCAATTCCCTTTTTAGGAGGCAGAATCATGAGGAACATTCCCTTCAATATCCCACCTGCAACCGGTCGGGAGCCGGAGTATCTGGCCAAGGCCATCGCCAACCACAAGCTGTGTGGGGACGGCCCCTTTACTAAGCAGTGCCATCAGTGGCTGGAGGAGCGGACGGGCGCGCCTAAGGCGTTGCTGACCACCTCTGGCACCAGCGCGCTGGAGATGGCGGCGCTGCTGTGCGACGTTCAGCCGGGGGATGAGGTCATCCTGCCCTCCTTCACCTTTGTCTCCACCGCTGACGCCTTTGTGCAGCGGGGGGCGAAGGTGGTGTATGTGGACATCCGTCCCGACACCATGAATATCGACGAGACCAAAATTGAAGCTGCCATCACCGACAAGACCACCTGCATCTGCGTGGTCCACTACGCCGGTGTGGCCTGCGAGATGGACACCATCATGGACATCGCCCGCCGTCACCATTTGAAGGTGGTGGAGGACGCCGCTCAGGGCGTCATGAGCACGTACAAAGGCCGTGCTCTAGGCACCATTGGCGACGTGGGCTGCTACAGCTTCCACGAGACCAAGAACTATACCATGGGCGAGGGCGGCGCTGTGCTGGTCAACCACCCGGAAGACATCGAACGGGCGGAGATCATCCGCGAGAAGGGCACCAACCGGAGCAAGTTCCTGCGGGGACAGATCGACAAGTACACCTGGGTGGACTACGGCTCCAGCTATCTGCCCAGCGACCTGAACGCTGCCTATCTGCTGCCTCAGCTGGAAGAGGCGGAGAAGATCAACGAGGATCGCCTGCACAGCTGGAACCGGTACTACAAGGGGCTGGAACCGCTGCAAAAGGCGGGGAAGATCGACCTGCCTGTCATTCCGGAGGGGTGCATCCACAACAGCCATATGTTCTACATCAAGTGTGCGGACCTGGAAGAGCGGACGGCGCTGATCGCCTTCCTGAAGGAACGGGGCATCACCTCATCCTTCCACTACATCCCCCTCCACAGCGCCCCCGCTGGTCAGCGGTTCGGCTACTTTGGTGGGGAGGACGTGTACACCACCAAGGAGAGCAACCGGCTGACCCGTCTGCCTATGTACTATGGGTTGACCGACGAGGATGGCGAGGCGGTCATCAATGCCATTTATGAATTCTATGGCGAGAGCCGATAAGGGAGAGAAACGAGAGAGAACGCTATGAAAACGATCAGTTTTGTTATCCCCTGTTATGCTAGTGAAGGCTCCGTGGCGCTGGTCATGGAGGAGATTCGCCAGACGGTGGCGGAGAAGCCGGAGTTTGACTATGAGATCGTGGCAGTCAACGACTGTTCCCCAGATAATGTGCTGTCCGTCCTCCGGCAGGAGGCGGAAGCTGACCCCAAGGTGAAGGTGATCGACCTGGCCAAGAACGGCGGGCGGCACTGTGCCTTGATGGCCGGGTTCCACGTGGCGTCGGGGGACTATGTGGTGTGTATCGACGACGACTTGCAGTGTCCCACCGATCAGCTGTGGAATCTGCTGGCGCCGCTGGAGGCGGGGGACTATGACGTGTCCATCGCCCGGTATGCCAAGAAGAAGCAGAGCGCGTTTAAGAACTTTGGCAGCAGCGTCCACAACAAGGTGTCCGACTGGCTGTTGGGGAAGGATAAGAGCTTGCGCTTTTCCAACTTCTCCGCCATGCGCCGGTTCGTCCGGGATGAGGTCATCCGCTATCGCAACCCCTATCCCTACATCTCCGGCCTGATGCTCCGTGCCACCAGCCGGGTGTGCAACGTGGATATGGAGGAGCGGGAACGCACCATCGGCACCGGCCACTACACCTTTAAGAAATCCTTCGCCCTTTGGATGAACAGCTTTACCGCCTTTTCGGTGAAACCCCTCCGGGTCTCCACGGCTTGCGGGTGCATCTGTGCCTTTGCCGGGCTGCTGGAGCTGGTGTATATCATCGTGCGCAAGCTGCTCACCCCCAGCGTGCCCGCTGGGTACAGCTCTATCATGGCGGTGCTGCTCTTTGTGGGCGGCATGATCCTGTTCATGCTGGGGCTCATCGGCGAGTACATCGGACGCATCTATATTAGCTTGAACAACTCCCCCCAGTTCGTGGTCCGAGAGACCTGGAACGTGGAGGAGGAGCGAAAGGAGGAGCTGAAATTATGAAGAAAAAACTTCTGATTTTAGGCGCTGGTATTTACCAGGTGCCTCTGATCGAGACCGCCAAGCGGATGGGCTTGGAGACCATCGTGGCCAGCATCCCCGGCAACTATCCGGGGTTCGCGCTGGCGGACAAGGTGGTCTATGAGAATACCGTGGACAAGGACGCCATGCTGGCGCTGGCCAAGGAAGAACAGGTGGCCGGGGTCTGCGTGTGCGGCACTGACGTTTGCGTGCCTGCTCAGGGATATGTGTGCGACCAGTTGGGGCTGAAAGGCCCCAGCGAGGCGGCGGCAGAGCGTGCCCAGGACAAGGCGCTGATGAAGGCGGCTTTTGAGAAGGGCGGCGTGCGGACGGCGCGGTTCATCCATGTGGATATGGATAATGCTAACCCAGTGGACATTTGTCAGGAGATCGGCTATCCGGTCATCTTCAAGAGTATAGACTCCTCCGGCAGTCGGGGCATCACCCGAGTCAATGGACCAGAGGACATCGCCTACGCCTATGAGCAGGTGAAGGAGAACACCCACGCGGATCACTACCTCATTGAAGAGTTCCTCATCGGCGACGAGTTCGGCGCACAGGCGTTCGTGTTGGATGGGGAAGTGCAGTTCATCCTGCCCCATGGGGACTACGTGTTCCAGGGGGATACTGGGGTGCCTATCGGTCATTTTGCGCCCTATGACATGGGTGCGGACATCGTGGCGGACGCAGAGGAACAGCTGCGCCGGGCAGTGAAGAGCCTGGAGGTGGACAACTGCGCCATCAACGCCGACTTCATCCTGTGCAAGGGCAAGACCTATGTGCTGGAGATTGGCGCACGGGCGGGCGCCACCTGTCTGGTGGAGATGACCAGCCTGTACTATGGCTTTGACTATTATGAGAAGATCATCCAGTGCAACCTGGGTGAAAAACCCGACTTTACGCCCCAGGCAGCCCCCCAGCCCAACGCGGAAATGCTGTTCCAGGCGCCGGTGACGGGGCAGATCACGGAGATTGACTTGAGCGGCGTGACGCCGGACGAGCGCATCATCAACCTGTCTATGGATTACCAGGTGGGCGATGCCGTGCGGCAGTTCCGCAAGGGGCCGGATCGCATCGGGCAGATCATCGCCATCGGGGACAGTGTGCCCCAGGCGAAAGCGCTGATCGACCGGGCGATGGCGCAGGTGAAGATCACCATCGACCCGGAATAAGCGGCTGCCCTTGGCGGGAGAGAGACGAAGGAAAAAGGAGAAACGTGTTATGTCTTACGCTTCAGAGAAACGGTGGGAAAACCTGTGGTATTTTCCCACGGACCTGATGAAATTATATCGGAAAGTCCCCACCAACCCGGCCAAGGTCAAGGCGGTGCAGGATCGGAAGGTGCGGGAGCTGATGAAGATCGCCTACGGCATTCCCTTCTATCGGGAACGGTTCGAGGCCACCGGCACCACGCCGGAGGATTACACCTGTGCGGAGGATCTGTACAAGTTTCCGGTGCTGACCAAGGAGGAGCTGCGGGACTGGTCCAATCTGGAGCTGGACGAGCATCCGGAGAAGTACAAGGACTGGCATATCTCGCCCACCAGCGGTTCCACCGGCGTGCCCCTGCGCACTCCCTTTTCGCCCAAGGAGAACGCCTGGAACAAGGCCAACTTTATGCGCTCCATCATGCTGGCCGGCTTCAAGCCGGGGATCCACAAGTGTCTCCACCGGCCCAACAGCCTGCACACGGCCACTGGCGGCAAAAAAAGCTGGACGCAGCAGCTCATCGACACCCGTTGGAAGGATATGTCCGATGCCATCAAGCAGCGGGTGCCCAGTCGCATTTTATTGCAGGAGATCAACGACTATAAACCCGACTATCTGTACATCCATAAGAACATCATGGTGCGAGTGTGTCTGTATGCCAAGCGCAACCGGCTGTACCTCCACAAGCCCAAGTGGTATTCTCCCATCAGCGAGATGCTGGATCCCAGCAGCGAAGCGCTGTTGAAGGAGATGCTGGGGCCGGGGCTGATCAATCCCTACGGCCTGTCTGAGACTTCTACGGCGGCAGTGCGGCTGCCGGGTGAGGACTTTTTCCGAGTCAACAGCGACACCCATGTGGTCAACATGATAGACGAGGACGGGAATCCAACGGACAACGGCGTGGCGGTCATCACCCCCCTGTACAAAACTGACTTCCCTCTCATCAACTATGTCACCGGCGACCGAATGGAGTCCCGTATGGTGGACGGCCTGCGGCAGATCACCAACATCAAGGGGCGGATGAACGATGTCATCCACCACAAGGACGGCACCGTGACCGAGTGGGGCAACCTGGAAGTGGTGGTCAATTACGCCGTCGGGCTGGGCGTGGCTCAGAGCCGGTTCATCCAGGAGAGCTATGACACCATCCGCATCCAGGCGGTCAAAGACCCCTTCTGTCACATGAGCACGGCGGAGATTGAACAGAAATATACGGCGGTGTTTGCACCGGCGCTGAACAATGAGTTCCATTTTGTCTACGAGTGGATGGACGAGATCCCCAGCGACCCCAATGGCAAGTTGCGGATGATCGTGAACAACCTGCCGGAGGAGGCCAAGAAGGTCGTGGAACGATAAGGAGTATCCTGTGTTAGACCGATTTCTCGATAAAAAACGGAATCTATATGCCCTGGCTATTGTGGCCATCGTCTTTGAGAGCTTGTCCTCCACGGTGCTGAAGCTGGGGGGGCAGTATCCTTTCCTGTCTGCTGGGTACCTATTCTTCTTCTGCCTGGCGGTGGGCATTATGGCGCTGTACGCGGTGGCGTGGCAGCTGCTGTTGGAGCGGCTGCCGCTGACAACGGCGTATCTGCGGAAGGGCTTGACCTACGTGCTGATCTTCGTGTGGGCGGCGGTGTTCTTCCATGAACAGATCCAGCCGAAACAGATCATCGGCATGGCGGTGATCATTGTGGGAATGGTGGTGAGTATGTCCGATGAACATTGAATTTACTCCGACTTTTTGTTATGTGATGGCCTTTGCGGCAGTGCTCATCGCCACCATCAGCCAGATTTTGCTCAAACAGCAGGCCAACACCACTGGCCAGAAGAAAAGCGGGTTCATTTGGAAGTTTTTGAACGTCCGGGTCATCGTGTCCTACGGACTGCTCTTCCTGTCTCTGGCGCTGAATCAGGTAGCGCTCATCTGCGTGCCTGTGTCGGTGCTGCCCTGCATTACTGCCACCAGTTTTATCTGGATCTTCTTGTTCAGTGCCATCTTTTTGCACGAGCGACCCAGCAAGAGAAAGATTCTGGGCGTCATCATCATTTTGGCGGGGATCGCCATTTCCCGTTTGTGAAAACATTAGAAAAGCAAAGAGCTGGATTGACAAGCGGTTCGTTCCCAAGTATATTGAAAAAACGGAATACAAGTATTGGTATAGCACGTAGGTCTGGGAGAAGAGCGTAATGCTTAAAATACAGTACGTGAAATATAGGGAGGGGTTTATGAAAATTCGTTCTATTGTATCAGCGGCTCTTGTGTTCACGCTTTTATTGAGCGGCTGCGGTTCCGCAGTGCAGAATGGCTCTAGCGGGTCGAATAGTTCTAGTAGGTCGAATGGCTCTAGCGAATCAAATGGTTCTGGCAGTTCTGCATCCAGTGGAGTTGAAACAGAGGAAAAGACACCGGAACTGACGTTGGAGCAGAAGGTCGGACAGCTGTTTATCATACGGCCGGATGTGTTGGATTCGGAAACCTATACAGCGGAACAGTGTAATGATGTTAAGGCGGAGGGAGCTACGGAGGTAAACGACGCCATTCGTACCAACATCAAAAAGTACCAGGTGGGCGGTGTGTGCCAGTTTAGCAAAAACATACTGGATCCGGATCAGATCACGAAATTCAATGCCGACCTTCAGTCCGCATCGGATATTCCGATGTTTATCGCAGTGGATGAGGAAGGCGGAAGCGTTGCGCGTCTGGCCAATACGGAGACATTTGATCTGCCCAAATATGAAAGCGCTGCCGCTGTCGGTGAAAAAGGGACGGATGCAGCCTACAAAATGGGAAACACGATCGGCAACTATGTCAAGAAATATGGGTTTAATATTGACTTTGCACCGGATGCAGACGTCAATACCAATCCGAACAATCCGGTCATAGGGACACGCGCGTTTTCTTCTGATGCGGCAAAGGCAGCCGAGCTTGCAAAATCAGCAGGCAAGGGGATCGCAGATGCTGGTGTTATCCCGACCTTTAAGCACTTCCCAGGCCACGGTGACACCGCCGAGGACAGCCACACTGGTTTTGCCTACAGCTATCGCACGCTGGAAGAGATCAAGGGCTGCGAGTTGTTGCCGTTTGAGGCTGCTTCGGAGGTTGGACAGCATGCGATCATGGTATCGCATATCTCTATGCCAAATGTGACAGGGGACGATACGCCTGCTACGCTCTCTGAGCAGATCGTAAGTCTGATCCCTGATGCAGATCATACGCTCATTATCACAGACTCTCTTTCTATGCAGGCGATTACAGACACGTATTCTTCCGGCGAGGCTGCGGTAAAAGCATTCCAGGCAGGCTGTGATGTCCTGCTGATGCCGTATGACTTTGTCGAAGCTTATGATGCTGTTCTGGCCGCGTGCAAAGATGGCACGATCAGTATGGAACGACTGGATAAGAGCGTTAACAAGATCCTAAGCTATAAGGCTGGGTTTGATAACGGCAAGTAAATCTAAGGATACCGGTGACCAAGATACGGACGGCATCCTGTTTCCAAAGAAAAAACAAAGGAGCCAGTTGACAACTGGCTCCTTTCCGGTATAATAAAGATACCGGGGCATGCCGATAGACGGTTGACCCTCAGTTGTGGTTAAAAGAAGTAACCGATACTTTGGAAGAGGCGGTTACTTCTTTTTTCTATTCCGTGCGGCGATGAACAGACCGGCCAGGCCGATCAAAACCAACGTGTATGTAAACAGGTCGGAATAAGTCACCATAGGATCGCCCCCTCTCATGTCATGATAGAGGGCAGAAAAAAGCTGATACCCTCTTGAATAAAGAGGGTCAACCGCCTACCGTAATTGGCAATGCCACCTATAAAATACCATGATTCGTTTGATTCCGCAAGGGAAAATAAAGGAGCCAGTTTAGTGACTGGCTCCTTTGCTTATTCCATTGCTTTCTCCGCCGCTCTGCTGGCGTGGATCACCGTTGTATCATAGAGGGGGAGGGAGGCGTGCTCTTGCTTCACCAACAGTCCGATTTCGGTGCAGCCCAGAATCACAGCTTGTGCGCCGCGTGCTTTCAGGCTGTCGATGATACGGGAGAATGTCTTCCGGGAGGTTTCTTTCAGCGTACCAACGCACAGCTCCTCAAAGATGATGCGATTCACCTCGTCGATATCCGCTTGCTCCGGCACGAGCACCTCAAATCCACGGGCCACCAGCTTGGACTTGTAAAAATCCTCTTGCATGGTGTAGCGAGTCCCCAGGAGTGCGACCTTGGTCACGCCATCTGACGCCAGGGCGTCTGCCGTGGCGTCGGCGATATGGAGGATGGGGATGGTGACTTGTGCTTGGATTTGCGGGTAGACTTTATGCATTGTGTTGGTGCAGATCAGAAGGAAATCTGCACCGGCCAGTTCCAACTTCTTTGCCGCGTCGGACAGGATATCCGCGCTCCGCTGCCAGTCGCCACAGGACTGACACTTTTCGATCTCGTCGAATTCGACACTGTAGAGAATGATCTTCGCGCTGTGCAGGCCGCCGAGGGTATCGTGGATGGATTGATTGATGATGGTGTAATAGGGAATGGTACTCTCCCAACTCATTCCGCCGATGAGTCCGATTGTCTTCATATGATCTCCTCCTAGTGGGGTTTGAAAAAGAACCTATCCTCTACAGCAATGGAGGATAGGCCCCTATTTTATCACTGAAATGGTGCGGTAATAAAACGCTGGCTTTATTCTTGCGTGGCGTCCTGGAGCCGTTTGCCGTACATCTTCTGATAGTAATTCTGGTAGTCGCCGGAGAGGATGTGCTCCCACCAGGGGCGGTTGGCCAGGTACCATTCGATGGTCTTGGAGATGCCGTCGGAGAATTTGGTCTCCGGGAGCCAGCCCAGCTCGTTGTGGATCTTGGTGGGGTCGATGGCGTAGCGCATATCGTGCCCTTTCCGGTCGGCCACGTGGACAATGAGGGACTCCGGTTTATCCAGCGCCTTGCAGATGAGCTTCACGATGTCGATGTTGCGCATCTCGTTGTGGCCGCCTACGTTATAGACTTCACCGATGTTGCCGTTGTGGACGATGAGGTCGATGGCACGGCAGTGATCCTCCACGTACAGCCAATCCCGCACGTTGATGCCCTCGCCGTACACAGGCAGGGGCTTGTCGTTCAGGGCGTTGGCGATCATGAGGGGGATGAGCTTCTCGGGGAAGTGGTAGGGGCCGTAGTTATTGCTGCATCGGCTGATGGTCACGGGCAGGTCGTAGGTACGGTGGTAAGCCTGGGTGAGCAGGTCAGCGGCGGCCTTGGAGGCGGAGTAGGGGCTGGAGGTGTGGATGGGGGAATTTTCTGTGAAGAACAAGTCCGGCCGATCCAGGGGCAGGTCGCCGTACACCTCGTCGGTGGAGACTTGGTGGTAGCGGATGTTGCCGTACTTCCGGCAGGCGTCCAACAGCACCTGGGTGCCCATGACGTTGGTCTCCAGGAAGATGGACGGGTTCTCGATGCTCCGGTCTACGTGGCTTTCCGCAGCGAAGTTGATGACCAGGTCGGGGTGCTCTGCTTCGAACAGGTCATAGACCGCCTTCCGGTCGGAGATGGACTCCTTGACGAAGCGGAAATTGGGGTTGGTCATGACGGAGGCCAAGGTCTCCAGGTTGCCGGCGTAGGTCAGGCAGTCCAGGCAGATGATGCGGTAGTCCGGGTGGGTGCGGAGCATATAGTGGACGAAATTGCCGCCGATGAAGCCGGCGCCGCCGGTGACGATGATGGTTTTCTTTGCATTTTTCATTGGTAGATAATCTTTCCGGCGGCTACCTTGCGCAGGTGCTCGCCATAGGGGGATTTGCCGTAGCGCTGGGCTGCTTCCAACAGCTTTTCACGGGAAATCCACTGGTTGGTATATGCAATCTCCTCCGGTGCGGAGATCTCGATGCCCTGCCACTGCTGGATGGTGCGGACAAAGGCGGTGGCTTCCGCCAGGGAATCCATGGTGCCGGTGTCCAGCCAGGCGTAGCCGCGGCCCAGCAGCTTTACGTTCAGGGTGCCGTCCTCTAAGTACATCCGGTTCAGGTCGGTGATCTCCAGCTCGCCCCGGGCGGAGGGTTTCACCTGTTTGGCGTACTCCACCACCCGATTGTCGTAGAAGTACAGGCCGGTGATGCAATAGTTGCTCTTGGGGTGGCGGGGCTTCTCCTCCACGGAGATGACCTTGCCGTTGTCGTCGAACTCCACGATGCCGAACCGTTCCGGGTCGCTGACGTAGTAGCCGAAGATGGTGGCCAGACCCTCCTCCGCCTTCAGCACGGCGTCTCGGAGCATCTTGCCCATGCCAGCGCCGTAGAAGATGTTGTCGCCCAGGATCATGGCGCAGGTGTCGTCGCCGATGAACTCCTCGCCCAGCAGGAAGGCCTGCGCCAGGCCGTCGGGGGAGGGCTGCACCTTGTAGGACAGCTGTAAGCCGTACTGGCTGCCGTCACCCAGGAGGTTGCGGAAGTTGGGCAGGTCCTGGGGGGTGGAGATGATCAAAATCTCCCGGATGCCTGCCAGCATGAGGGTGGACAGGGGGTAGAAGATCATGGGTTTATCGTAAACCGGCAGCAGCTGCTTGGATGTGACCATAGTCAGCGGGTAGAGCCGGGTACCGGCGCCGCCGGCGAGAATGATGCCTTTCATAGACGAAATACCTCTCAAATGGATTGATATGACACCGTTATTTTACCATGGTTCCCATCCTACGTCAACGAAAGCGCGGGACTTCTGGAAAAAACATGATTAAAAGTGCAGGAAGGGCACGGGAGCGTCTTCGCTGCCGATGTACAGGCGGGGCTTGTCCGGCGGGAAGGGATAGCCTGGGTCGTGGGACAAGGGGGTGAGGGCACCGCCGAAGAGGGTCTCGCCGACAGTCAGCTCCAGGGTGAGGGGGTGACGGGTGCGGAAGGACTGGATCAAATCAGTCAGCCGCACCAGGTCGAACTCCGGGCGCAGGAGGGGGAAGGGTCCGCCCAGGTGGAGGCGGGTGAGATGGGGGAGGGCATCTGCCCAGTTGGTCTCAAAAACAGCCAGGGCGGATTCCAGCTCGTCCAAATCTGTCGGGTCGGTGAGCTGGAGGCGCAGGCCGGTGATGCCCTGGGGGAGGGGAGTATAGGGCTGGTCGGGGGCCAGGTTCAGGATGCAGGGGATGCCCTGGGCGGTCACTTGTGCACCGTAGGGGTCCCACAGGGACAGGTCGTCCAGGATGAGCTGGTGGGTGAAGGGCAGGAGTGCATCAAACTGGTGCTGGTTGGCGGTGGTGAGCAAGATGTGGCTCTCCCGGTCCATGTTGTACAGGCACTGCTTGGCGGTCACCGGGTCGGAGGCGATGGTGCCGGTCAGGTAGAAGCCCAGGAGGGGGTAAAGGGGGTACCAGGGGCAATAGGTGGGGTCTAGCAGGATGCGGGTGTTGCCGTGGAGGGGGAGGAAGGCAAGGGCGTTCAGGTTGCCCTCCAGGCGGTGGGGGTGGCAGAGTAGAGCCATATCATGTAAGCCTCCTTTGAGGTTGGATTCTGTTGGCATTATAAGATGTGTAGGGGCGGGTTGTCAACGGAGTGGGGTTCTGGGGAATTTGACGGTTTACGGCGGTGGTCGGAAAGTGCTATAATGCGATAAAGTGAAATATTAAGAGAGAAAAGGGAGGCGTTCCATATGAATCGAAAGGCCACAGCGGCAGTGCTGGGGGCGGGGTCCCTGTGGGGGGTCATCAGTATTTTTGTGCGCAACCTCAACGCCATGGGGTTGACGGCCATTCAGATCTCGCTCCTGCGTGCCATGGGCGGCGCTACGGTCATGGTGCTGTTTTTGGCACTGACTCGGCGGGATCTATTGAAAATCAAACTGCGGCATATCTGGTATTTCGTGGGCACGGGCATCATCAGCCTGGCGTTATTTAACCTGTGTTATTTTACTGTCATCGAGCTGAGTCAGGCGTCCATTGCGGTGGTGCTGCTGTACACCTCGCCCATCTTTATCATGGTCATCTCCGCTATTGTGTTCAAGGAGAAGATCACCCGGAATAAGCTCCTGGCCCTGGCCATGGTCTTTGCCGGCTGTGTGCTGGTGGCGGGCCTGCTGGGGGGCGGGTACGCCTTGACGCCCACCATCTTGCTGCTGGGGTTGGGTTCCGGCCTGTTCTACGGGCTGTACTCCATCTTTGGCACGGTGGCGCTGCGCACCTATGACACTATAACGGTGACTACGTACACCTTCGTGTTCGCCACCTTGGGGACGCTGCCCTTTAGCGACCCGGGCGGGATGGTGCGCACCATGATGGTGGAGCCGGTGAGCTTTCTGTGGGGCATCGGGGTGTCCCTCATCTGTGCGGTGGCGCCTTATCTGCTGTACACCTGGGGGCTGAGCCGGATGCCCAGCAGTCGAGCGGCGATTTTGGTGACAGTGGAACCGCTGGTGGGGGCGCTCATCGGCATTCTGCTGTACAAGGAACCGGCCAACCCCACCAAGCTGCTGGGGATGGCGCTCATCTTTGGGGCGGTGGTGGTGCTCAACTTGGGGCAGAAGCCGGAGCAGGTGACCGCTTCCAGTGACCAATAAAAAGCAAGCGACCCGACGGAGCGGATGGCTCTGTCGGGTCGTTTTTTCATTGAAGTTGAAAGAGAATAGAAAGAAAGTAAGGAGAAATTGGAGAGATTGTGGAGGTCTGTTCTCCACGGTCATTATCTTATCAGGTTTCCCTGGGCACTTCTTGAACAGATTCCGAAGGGTTTGTAAACCCTTTGTGAACGTGTCCTTTCTGCAAAAAAGGGCGCAAAAACGAAAACGTCCCACCTGCGTATATATAGTAGGTGGGATTTCTTCTGTTTGTCTGGTCTCCCCCACGAAACCCTTCGCGGGGGAGGCGCAGTGGTGTCATTCCCACAGGAATGGGACAGGGCATTTCACGTGATGTTTGCCTTGTTGCTATGATTATGCTACCAGAGGAGGCTTTAGAAGTTGTCAACAAAGTGGAAAGGGTTTCTAAAGATTCTGTAAATCGGTCGGATGGGAACCGTTCCAACTCACCGCTTGCTCGGCCGCAGCGCCATGGCCACCAGGCTGACGATGAGCAGAAGGCAGATGGCACAGAGGACGCCGCAGGAGCAGCCCATGAAGTCGATCCACACGTCCTTCAGATTGCCGTCCCGCCCGCTGGCCAGGAGCCACTGCAAGGTCTCGTCGGCGTTGGCCACCAGCAGTCCTAAGAGCAGCGGCCAGCTGATGTGGCGGATGTAGTGGCGGGTATAGACTCGGAGGCAGAGGGTATAAGCGAAGCCCAAAAGGCAATACTCTCCGAAGTGCGCTAATTTCCGCACGGCGGCATTGGTGAGGGGGTGGACGCCCACTTTGGACAGCAGCCGGTTCAGGGTATCGGTGACGGCTTGACTGTGGGCGGAGGAGAGAGCGCCGGGCTCTAGGGCGTTATGAAAGATGAACCACAGGGTCCACAACACCAGGATGGTGAAGAGGATGCGGAAGAGGATGAGAAGGATATGGGAGGTGCGGGTGCGTTCCATGCGAAAAGTCCCTCCTTTCAGGGTAGGTTGTCATGATAGCACAACTGGGGGAAGATGGCAATGACAAAGGGGTAACTGTCTGGATACAATTCTATTGCAATTTATCGTGAAAATTGACAGAAAAATTTTTGTCCTATGGGGTTGACTTTCGAGGTGCAGGGTACTATTATGAACATATGAACAATGATTCATATGTTCACTTGAAAGGAGCCTATTTACCATGAAAAAGACCTATGCAATCGAAGTAGACTGTGCCAACTGTGCCGCTAAGATGGAAGAAGCAACCAACAAGGTGCCCGGCGTGGCAGAGGCTACGGTGAGCTTTATGACCCAGAAGATGAAGGTGGCCTTTGAAGAGGGCGCAGAACCCAAGGCTACCATGGAAGAAGTGCTGAAGGCATGCAAGAAAGTGGAACGGGACTGCGAGATTTTCTTCTGATCCCTTTGAAACCGTCCCATCTCTGCTGAAGAGAGGTACATTGTTATGAGTAAGAAGCAAAAAAAGGTGCTCTATCGCCTCATCCTCGCCGCCATCCTCCTGGTGGTGGCGTCCCTCCTGCCGGTGACCGGTATTTGGAAGCTGCTGTGCTTCCTGGTGCCCTATTTCGTCATTGGCTACGACGTTTTGCTGGGTGCCCTCCATGGCATCGTCAACGGACAGATCTTTGATGAGAACTTCCTCATGGCCATCGCCACCGTAGGCGCTATGGGCGTGGGGGACTACAAGGAGAGCGTGGCCGTTCTGCTGTTCTACCAGCTGGGCGAGCTGTTCCAGAGCTTTGCCGTGGGCAAGAGCCGTCAGAGCATCACGCAGCTGATGGACATCCATCCGGAGTACGCCAACGTGACCGATGAGAACGGTCAGTTGGAGCAGGTGGATCCGGAAGAGGTGGAAGTGGGGACGGAGATCACCGTGCTGCCTGGGGAGCGCATCCCCATCGACGGGGTCATCCTCACCGGCACCTCCACCCTGAACACCAGCGCCCTCACCGGCGAGAGTCTGCCCCGTTCGGCGGCGCCGGGAGATGAGGTCATCAGCGGTTGCGTGAACCTGGACGGCGTGCTGGTCATCCGCACGACGAAGCTGTATGAGGACTCTACGGTAGCTCGTATCCTGGAGCTGACGGAGAATTCCGCCATGAAGAAAGCCCGGGCGGAACGGTTCATCACCCGCTTTGCCCACTACTACACCCCGCTGGTCTGCATCTCCGCTCTGGTGCTGGCCATCCTGCCGCTGGTCATCCGGTTGGCCATGGGGCTCAGTGGGGATTGGAGCACGTGGATCTATCGTGCCCTGACCTTCCTGGTCATCAGTTGTCCTTGCGCGCTGGTCATCTCTATCCCGCTGACCTTCTTCGGCGGCATTGGTGGTGCGTCTCGGCATGGCATCCTAGTGAAGGGCGCCAACGACCTGGAGACTTTGGCCGGCACCCGCTGTATGGTCTTTGACAAGACTGGCACCCTGACCCAGGGCGTGTTCTCGGTCACCGAAGTGCACCCGGCAGAGGGTTGGGACAAGGAACAAGTTTTGCGCCTGGCTGCGCTGGCGGAGCAGTTCTCCAACCATCCCATCAGCCGCAGTATCCAGGAAGCCTGCACCGACGACCTGACCGGCGTGGAAGTGACCGACGTGCAGGAGCGCGGTGGTCACGGCATCACCGCCCAAGCGGATGGACACACCATCGCCGCCGGCAACCAGCGGCTGATGGATGCGCTGAACATCGCTGTGCCGTCTGACCTGAATCTGAATGGCACCACTGTTTTGGTGGCCTGCGACGGCGTGTATGTGGGCGTCATCCTGGTGGCCGACCAGGTGAAGGTGGGCGCGAAGGAAGCGCTGTCCAAGCTGAAAGCGGTGGGCGTAGGCAAGACCGTCATGCTCACTGGCGACGGGGATGCACCTGCCGCCGCTGTGGCCAAGGAGCTGGGTGTGGATGAGTACCACAGCAAGCTGCTGCCGGCGGATAAAGTGACGCTGCTGGAGCAGCTGTTGGAGCAGGAACGTCCGGTGGCCTTTGTAGGCGACGGCGTGAACGACGCGCCGGTGCTCACCCGTGCGGATGTGGGCATTGCCATGGGCGCTATGGGTTCTGACGCCGCCATTGAAGCGGCGGACGTGGTGCTGATGGAGGATGATCTGCGGAAGCTGCCGCTGGCCATGGCCAGCGCTCGGAAGACCCTGCGCATCGTCCGGGAGAACATCGTGTTCGCTCTGGCGGTGAAGGCGCTCTGCCTGGTGTTCAGCGCTGTTGGGATCGCCAATATGTGGTGGGCCATCTTCGCTGATGTAGGTGTGATGGTGCTGTGTGTCTGCAACGCCATTCGTGCTTTGAAGTGAATTTGATATCGAAACAGCCTCGGACTTGGGTCCGAGGCTGTTTTTTGCGTTGGTGTGGGTTACAAACTGTTGAGGCTGCAACAGATGGTGTAAATTTCTAAAAATGGAGCGAAATTATCGGAAATCGCTTTACATAATCGGAGAAGTATGATAAGTTAAAGAAAAATAATATAAAAACAAGCGTGTATTAGAAAAAATGGAAAGTAGTGATACCTAGAAAGGAGAGAAAACGAATGAAAAAACTGTGGATCATCGTTGTGGCCGTGATGGTCAGTGCGTTTGCGCTGACGGGATGCGGTGGAAGTTCCGGTGCAAAGAGCGTGGAGCCTGCCCAGTCTGCGGCGTCCTCCAGCGCGGCGGAACCGGCACCTACGGCAGATGAGAAGGCGACTATCACCCTCCAGGATGACAAGAATGGCATTGCGGTGCAGAAGGTAGCTCTTGGCGAGCGGATTGCAGAGTTGACAGTGCACTTCAAGTATGAGGAGAAGGATGGAAAGCGAGTGCTCACCGAGATCGGAGAGACGACGGCGAAGAATGTCTCTGGCTGGAACTCGGTGCAATTTGACGCTTCAGAGAACACGAAGCTCGAAGT
>CAKTHW010000021.1 GCA_934565425.1 uncultured Oscillospiraceae bacterium | reverse complement strand
ACCAACGGCTTCACCCCCACCACCACTCTGGGCTGCGGCACCTGGGGCAACAACAGCTTCGCTGGCAACCTGAACTATGAACAGTTCATCAACATCACCCGCGTTGGCTATCCGTTCGACGAATCCTATCTGCCCGACACTGATAAGGCTTTCGAAGACTAAGTTCTCATTTGAACCTCAAACTGCCTCTTGGCACGACCACAGCATTGCAAAATGCTGTGGCGTGCAGGCAGGATCTGTGTTATAAAATTCTATAGGAGGAACAAGAAATGAAAGACTTCAAGTTTATGATTCCCCAGACCATCGAATTCGGCGTTGGCGCACTGAAGAAGCTGCCCGAAATCATGAAGGAAAACGATCTGGATCATGTCTTCCTGATCTCCGACCACGGCCTGGAAGCTCTGGGCGTTGTCAAGAAGATCCAGGACATCGTGGAAGAAGCTGGCCTGAAGTGCACCACTTATCTGGACATCCAGGCTAACCCCACCTCCGCAATCGTTGCTGACGCTACCGATAAGTACAGAGAATGCGGCGCTTCCAGCATCATCGCTCTGGGCGGCGGCGGCCCCATGGACGTTGCTAAGGCAGTTGGCGTAGTCGCTACCTATGGCGGCAAGATCTTCGACTATGAAGGCAACTTCAAGGTCCCCGGCCCCATCGTTCCCATCTTCGCAATCCCCACCACCGCTGGCACCGGCTCCGAAGTCACCGCTTCTGCTGTTATCACCGACGAGAAGACTCACTTCAAGTCCACCATCTTCAGCTATTACAACCTGCCTAAATTCGCCATCCTGGATCCGGAACTGATCATGACCGCTCCCGCTCACATCGCAGCAGCTTGCGGCGTTGACGCTCTGATCCACGCTATGGAAGCTTATCTGTCCAACAACGCCAATCCCTTCTCTGACTGCTTCGCAGAAAAGGCAATGGAACTGATCGGCGCCAACCTCCGCCGCTTCGTCGCCAACAGACACGACGAAAAGGCAGCCTGCGCTATGATGGTCGGCAGCAACTTCGCTGGCATCGCATTCGCATGGGCAAGACTGGGCAACATCCACGCTCTGAGCCACCCCGTCAGCGGCTTCTTCGGCGTTGCTCACGGTGTTGCAAACTCCGTCCTGATGCCCGCCGTCATGGAATACAACGCACTGGCAGACATCGGCCGTTACGAAAAGATCTACAACTATGTCAGCGTTGACAAGGAACCCGTTAAGGACTTCAAGCCTCAGATGCTGGTCGACCTGGTCACTGAGCTGAACAAGGAACTGGGTATTCCTGAAAACCTGAGAGCAGTTGGCGTGACCGAAGATAAGATCCACGCTATGGCAGTTGACGCTATGAAGAGCGGCAACATCCCTGCTAACCCCAGAGAAACCACCCTGGACGACGTCATTGCTCTGTATCACAAGGCTTACTAAGGTAACCCTTCTCATTTAGAACATTCTCTTTCTCAAGGGCACCCCGAATGGTTTCATTTGGGGTGCCTTTTCCAATGATGAGAGGGAAAGGGAGAAATGGCAGGATTCCACTGGGATTTCATGCAAAATGTTCTGAAAAAGTCGTCGCACTAGGGAAATATAGGTACATTTTGAACGACCTTCCTTGCGTGAGGAAAGACCGTCGTGCTACAATACGCTTGACCGCGATACACCTACTAAGATCATAGTTTGAACGTGGGAAATGGCGTCATTGGAGCAGGGAGAAGGGGCAGGCCGTTTGAAGGAAAGGATGTTGACCATGCCTCAGGCGGGAGAGAACCACCAAAAAGTTTCTACGAATACCAAGAGTGTCAGCAAGACCCTTGCGATACTCTCCAGCTTCAATGAGCGAACGCCCACCCAACGTACCTCTGACATCGCCGCGAAGCTGCATATGAATATCAGCACCGTATCCCGCCACCTGAACACCATGCTGGACTGGGGGTTCCTGATGCGGGACGAGGAGACCGGCCGCTATTCCCTGGGATATGAAGTGGTGGCCTTGGCCGGCGCGGCACTGCAAAATAACCCGCTCTATCGCCATGCCTATCCGGAGCTGCAGCAGATGTCCTACAAATACGACGTCCACTGCCATATGAGCGTGCCCCGCGGGGTGGATGTGGTCCACCTCATCAGCATCAGCTGCGAGAGCACCATGGAGCTGCTCATCCCTATGGGACACTCCCACCCCATGTACTGCTCTGCCATGGGGCGGGCGATCCTGGCCTATCTGCCGGAGGGGCAGGTGCAGAAGATCCTCAAGCGCAGCGACCTGCGCAAGTTCACGCCGGAGACCAAGACCGATCTGGTGGAGATCAGAGAGGAGCTGGCCAGGACCCGGCAGCGGGGATACTGCGTGCTGTTTGAGGAGCTGTCTGAAAACAAGAGCTCGCTGGCGGCCCCCATCTTCGACCGGAGCCGAGAGCCCATCGCCGCCATCAGCATTTCCTCCAGCGCCCACAGCCTCAGCAAGCCCCAACGAGAACGGGAGCTGGCCAAGGCGGTGGTCACTGCGGCGGGCAGGATTTCTGGCAAGCTGGGGTACTATCCAAAGTGAAGATCATCCGAGACCCGTGGTTGTGGAGGGGATTGTATGCGAAAGGTGTGTCCGTGGTATGTGGACGCATCAGGACGATACGATCCCCTCTTTTTCTGCGTTTGGGGGTGGAAAAAGAGGGGATGCGGGTAGGATGTGTTGGGGGGAAAAATAGGGGATGGAGAAGCGGATGTTTGGGATGGTAGATGGAAAAATGATGGGGTGGAGAGAGGACAGAGTGATGCAGTGCCAATCTGGCGGAAAAAGTTGCGTTTCTTGGAAATCCCAAACAAAGGAAATCGCCTGAAAAAGTTCCGAAAATGCATGGGACAGCGTGGCGGGAAGCGTGCAGTCAAACACGGGAGAAAAGCGGCTTTTTTGAGGAGAAATGCGCACTCTTTTGGATTTCCAGACAAAGGAAAAATAAGTGTCCAGTTTCGTATACGGCAAGTGGATATGCAAAAAAGAAAAGCGCCATTCATCCTCTGCACATCTGATCTGAAAATCGCATTCATTTCTTGCACAATACAAAACAGAATTTGCATGATCCGGGAAAGAAAATCAAATCATGAGAATGTATTTCAAACGGGGCAAAAAGGGAAAATGCCCATTGCCAGAACCTACAGTACCGTTATATTATAACAACGACAGTGAATGACAGTGTTGTTTTTTGGTGGTTTTCACGACCAAGAGACGAGACGAAAAAAGGGATAGAATCTTCCAAAAAAGTCCGTGTCCTGTTCTCAGCAAGAGAGAGAAAATGGGACGCTGTGCTGTGGGATAGCAGGGGAGAGGACCGCAGAAAACCCCCTGTGTCAGACGGCGCAAAACCAAATCAGAAAAAGAGAGGAGAATCGGCTATGAGTGCAAGAAAACGCTCCATCTGCCTGATCCTAGGCCCCGTGATCTTCGCCCTGGCGGCGCTGCTGCTGCGAGACCTGTTTACCACGTCTGGCGCACAGGCCATCGGCATTTCCCTGTGGATGATCTTCTGGTGGATCACCGGCCCTGTCGATATTACCATCACCGCATTGATCCCAGCCATCGCCAACGCCTTCCTGAACATGGTGCCCATGACCGATGTCATCTCCCAGTACTCCTGCGAGAGCATCATCCTGGTCTTCGGCTCCGGCCTCATCACCCTGCCCTGGGTCTCCATCGGTCTGGATCGGCGTATCGCCCTGAAAGTGCTCTCCCTGGTGGGGCCGTCCATGAAGTCCCAGATCACCGTCTGGTTCCTGGCCAGCACCCTCATGAGCACTATCCTCCCCGACCTGGCCGTCTGCGCCATGCTCTGCCCCATCGCCGTCTCCATGCTGAAAGCGGCGGGCTATGACCAGATCCACGGCTGTAAGCCTGCCGTGCCCATCCTCCTCTCCATCGGTTGGGGCTGCAGCTTGGGCGGCATCGGCACCCCTCTGGGTGGCGCCATGAACCTGACCGCCATCTCCATCCTGGAGGAGTTCACTGGCCACGAGTTCATGTATGTGGACTGGATCACCCACGTTGGCCCCCTCTTCATCGTTGTCACCGCAGCGACCCTGGCGTATATGATCTTTTTCATGCCCTCGGGTGCCAAGTCCCTGGAAGGCACCAAGGAATACTTCAAAGAGAGCTATAACGAACTGGGCCCCACCAAGCTCATCGAAAAGGTGTGCGGCGTCCTCTTCCTCCTGGCCATGGTCTTGGCCTTCACCCGTCCCCTCTACGCCGAGCTGCTGCCCGGTATGGTCCCCGCTTACTCCTTCCTGACCATCGGTTTCGCCTGCTTCTTCCTCAACATGAAGGAAAAGGGCGCGGTCATGACCTGGGAAGCTGCCCAGAAGGGCACCATGTGGGGCATGATGATCCTCTTTGCCAGCGGCCTGGCCATTGGCAAGCTCCTCAACGGCTCCGGTGCCACGGACTGCCTGGCAGATATGGTCACCAGCGTCAACCTGGACGGCGGCCTGACCACCATCATCGGCCTGGTCGTCTTCACCCGTCTCATCACTGAGGTCACCAACGGCACCACCGCGGCAGCCATCGTCTGCCCCTTGGTCATCAGCGTCACCACCAAGATGGGCCTGAATCCGCTGCCCTACTGGTTCCTGACCTGTATGTCCTTCAACGCCGAGTGGCTCCTGCCCATCAGCGTCCGTGCCGTGCCCGTCAGCTATGGCCTGGACCCCGATGAAATGCTCAAGCGCGGCATTCCTATCACTCTGATCCATACCCTCATCGTGATAGTCTTCGGCTATATCGCCATTACCTTCTTCCCCAACTTCGGCGACCTGCCCTACCTCTTCGCATGATGCGCCGCAAGGAAAAGAGCGTAAAAAAAGACAACATAGCGATTCCTGCGTAAGATGATGCTGCCACACAACAAAACACACAAAAGAAGGCCATATTGTCTTAAATGTCATTTTACACAGATTGCATCCGTTTGTCTACTGCAAACGGCACAAAGAAGGGAAAGTTTTTGAACCAAAGCAACCATATTGGAATCAACTCCCTCCGCTGTCCCTCAGAAAAAGC
The DNA here is from genome assembly GCA_934565425.1 of uncultured Oscillospiraceae bacterium. Taxonomy (GTDB): domain Bacteria; phylum Bacillota; class Clostridia; order Oscillospirales; family Oscillospiraceae; genus Onthomonas. The sequence goes on along the minus strand of CAKTHW010000021.1, from coordinate 16,684 downwards.
GAAACCATGACTGTCTTTTCCCCCTGCCTGCCCGTTCTGGCCGACGGACAGGTGGAGGGGAAACGCGATCCCTTCTTTGTCCCTCCATCTGGAATGACGGCAACTCGGACCGTCGTTCCAGGTGGAGCTGGCCTACCGCCTGTTGGATGTACAAAACCTCCGCCCAGCAGACACACGACCTGATCCCCACGAAAGGTGCATACTCCCTTTCGTGGGGATTTTTTAGGCACCGAGCAGAAGACTGGGCCAGGCGTAGAGGGGATAGACAGAGCACCACTTGGCAAAGGACCACCCCATCAGTGTCAGCGCCAAAGGCAGAGCCAGCACAAGGAGACTGAAGAACAGCCCCTGCAGCTGGCTTTTCTGCCAACGGGAGAAGGCCAGCACTACCAAAGCGACCAATCCTACGGCTACCATCTGCGTCAGCACAGCAAGGAGGATAAAGAACGCCAGGGGCAGCGGGTTGCCAACGGCATACCCAGGGATGCTGTCCACAGCGGCGGTGAGTTGGTGGATGGGGAAGACCTGGGAGATGGCTACCCACCGGAATGCCCAGGGAATCAACGTTACCAGGCAGGCACAGAGCAGTGCCACTTGCCCTTTCCGCCGTAAAATGGCACGCCGGCCCTGCCGGGTGGCTTGCAGGAGCGGCCAAGCGCCCACTTGGTACTCCATTGCCACGGCGTTGCTGAAGGCGAAGACCATGGCCAGGGAAAGCAGGAGCAGGTGGAGCAAGAAGTCTTCGTTTCGGACGCCGAACAGGTAGAGATAGCCCGTATCGTATACGAAGCGCCCGCCGTCGGATTTCACCCGGTCATATTGGCGTAGGATGCGTTGGAAGGCAGGATAGTAGACCGTCTCGCTGTACCACTTTCCCTTCATAGAGTCGGCAGTGTCACTGTCCAGTTCGCCGGATGCCACCAGGGATTCGATACGTTCCAGCTCTGCAAAGGCGACGTCGTAGCGTTCCTGTTCTTTGGAGATCAACGCCTCCTTCTCCTGGGTCAACTCACCCTCTAATTGGAGTAAGAGGGTCTGATAATATTGTTCCTGCCCGTTGGCAAGATAGGATCGTTGCAGGCTCTGGAACCCAATCAGCAGTGCAAAGGCCAGCAGAATGACAAGCGCACGGTTGGTGATGAGCAGTTTGTACCCCTCGTGGCGGAAGAGACTGTTGTGAGGGCGGAAGGGCAATCCCAAAGCGTGCCGAGTGCGGCGAAGGGTCCGGTCACGGCCACGCCAGAACGTCCACAGTGCCAACCCAGTGCCCAACACACAGCACAGTGCCAGCACGGCCCAGGCTGAGGTCAAGCGGGAGATGGGGACGGAAAACAGGTTGAGATTCAGGTAGCTGCCCAATAAAAGCTCCGTCCGCAGCAGTCCTATCAGGTTCCAATACTTGAGCGGACTCCAAAGGGAGTAGGCTGGAATGAGGGAATAGAGGAGCCAACTGACGCCTACCCCGCTGATGCCTGCCAGGTAGGGGACAAATCCCCGCCGGGTACAGACACACAGGGCGGTCAGCAGTGTCCCGGCACCATAGAGCACCAGCGCTTTGATGGCCAGGCTCAGCAGCAGATACCCGCCAATGCTCAGGGGTAGGTTGCTGGACAGATAGGGCGCCAGCGATTGCAGACCGGCACGCAAATCCCCCAACCCGGTGGTGTAGGCGAAAAAGAGCAGGTTGCTCCCGTAGAGCACCACGGTCATGAACACGCAGTGGGCCAGCAGTGCGGCCAGCTTTGCTCCTATGGTGGGCAGGCTGCCATACCGGGTGGCGCGGGTGATGTAGAACAGTTTTTTCTCCTTCTCCTCCAGGATCAGACCACCCACAAAGAGAAAGATGGCCAGCAAGAGGAGCAGATCGGTGAGCAGACTGTCCATAGCGGAGACCACGCCTTGGGAGGGCACCCAGCGGATGTTGTGGTCATCTAAGCCGGCATAGTCCTGGGCGCTTTTTTGGATATTCCGGTTGGAAAAACCGGTCTGGGCGCTGTCCTGAAACAGGGAGATGGCGCCGAGGGCGTCCTTGTTCTTCTGAATGGAGGCCAGATAGTCGCTGTAGCCGGACACCTGGGCATATTCCGCCGCCATCTGCTCCACCAGGTTCTGCTCTTGGGAGAGACTGTCTGTGTAGCGGAGATAGTCGCCGCTGGTAAAGTGGTCATAATATTGCTCAAATACACCGGGATTTTGTTCCATTGCCGAGGCGACGATCTCGGCCCCGTCGTCCAATTGACGGGCGTTGATGACCTTCTGTACAAAGGTCACCCCGTCCAAGGTCTCTTGCAGGTCGGACAGATAGTCCCCCTGCTCACGCGCTGTCATCCCGGCCACGTCGGCGGCGAAGGCTTTGTAGGCGGACAGGGGCGGTGTTGTTTGGTCTGGCAGGTGGACATACCACAGCAGCAGGACGTTCAGGAGGAGGATTACGCCGAGGGACAGACAGAAGCTGCGCTTGCCCCACAGCTTTTGCAGTTCAAATCCAGTCAGCTTCATGGTGACCGTCCTCCTCAAACAACTGCAAATATACGTCCTCCAAGCTGCCCGTTCCATAATGCTGGCATAGGTTCTCCACCGTGTCCTGTGCCAGCAGCTGCCCTTCCTTCAGCAGCAAAATTTGGTCGGCGATGGACTGAATGTCTGACACCACGTGGGTGGAGACCAAGATAAGTTTTCCCGCCGAGATGGCCTTGATCTTCTCCCGAATGCGCACCCGTTCTTTGGGATCCAGCCCAGCGGTGGGTTCGTCCAGAATCAAGAGCTTTGGATCCCCTAGGATGGCCTGGGCGATCAGGATGCGCTGCTTCATCCCACCGGAGTACCCACCGATGGGGCGGTCCGCCACGTCGGTCAGGTGTACGTAGTCCAGCACCCGTTCCAGCTCGGAGGGGATGTCCCGTTTTGCGATGCCCTTCAAGGTGGCCATATAGGACAGGAACCGGCGGCCGGTGAAAGAGTCATACAACCCCTGCTGTTGGGGCGCGTATCCCAACAGGGCACGGTATTCCGCCCCCAACGAGCGGATGTCCTGCCCGTTCCAGGTGATGGTGCCGGAGGTGGGAGTGAGGTTGCCGGTGATGAGGTTCATCATGGTGGATTTCCCCGCCCCGTTTGGACCCAGCAGGCCGTAGATTCCCTCCTGTAATGGCAGCGTCACCTGATTCAGCGCCAGCTTTTGTCCGTAGCACTTGGTGACTTGGTTCAGTTCCAGCATATTTATCGCCCCTTTCCGGTCATCTGGATGGGCTGGAAGCGGTCCACCCCTTGGAACAGATCGTTTTTGTCAATCAGCGCCAGCTTGTATTGGCTGATGTTGTAGAGACCCTCCCCAGTGCCCGGCGTGGCCTCATAGTCGTAGACCACCAGGGCGTCCCGGTCGTTCTCTGCCAAAAACTCCAGATCCCAGCCCAGCCGCTTGTTCACCAGCTTGCTGTGCTGTACCTTGCCGGTGGACGGGTCCACAAAGTAGTAGGTGAAATCTTTGGACAGATCCCAATCCCGGCAGCAGAGCTTCCCACCTAGGGTGCTGAGCAGGTTGTTCTGCTTCAGTTTGGCGACCACCTTTTTCTCACCGGTGGCCGGGTCATAGCGGGTGATATTCTGGTCGGTGGGCTGAGACAGATAGAGATACCCGTCTGCCACCAGATCAGAGGTCAAGTTTTGGTTGGACAGTTCCGCCAGCTGCTGTTGTGCACCTGTGTTCAGATCCAGAGCCATGTAACGGGTGGTGGAGTCCAGATAGGCGGCCTTCCAGGTGTCGTTGTCTAGTGCCTCCTGGTCGGTCAGTTCCTTCTGATAAACCACGCCGGACAGGATCAAACGGCTTCCGGCACAGCCCAGCACCGTCCAGTTGGTCTTGTCATCCAGGTTCAGAGGCTGCACCGATTCCAGAGCAGCCTTGTCCAGGTCGAGCCGCATCACCTGCCGGTCTGTAGAGGAGACAAATTGTGTGGAACCACTCTGACGGGTGTCCAGCTTCTTGGTGATGAAGTACAGCCCAGACCGGTCGCCAAACACCCAATCCTCTACCGTCAGCGCCGGGTCAAAGGCGTACACCTTCTCCCGATTGGTGCCGTCCAGGTTCATCCGGTACAGGGCAGCCGGACGAGGGTCTGCAAGAAAGTCCACTATGTCGCCGCTGGTCTGCTGGGTGCTGTAGCTGTTGTCGTTATCCGACTCCTTGCTCAGCAGGTAGAGTTTGTCCTGATAGACGAAGAGCGCACTGGAACCGAGGATGAATTCCGCATCGGAAAAGATAGCAGAGCAGCGGTCTGTGTCATGAGAACAGCCGCTGTCGCTGCACAGATAGACCTCCTGCCGGCTGGCGTAGTCCACGTACAGGAGTGCCATGCCCACGTGCCCGTCCTTCAGCTCCTTCCAATCCTCGGCCAGGTAGTAATAGCCCATGTCCGTGGCACAGTGGATGCCTGTGGCGGTAAGCTCGCGAGACAGGGTGTCCAGTTGGGAAATGGACGTGGAGCTGGCAGGTGCGGCCATGGTGCTGCTGCTGTCCATCGGAGCCTGTGACCCGCCAGAAACACTGCCGCAACCGCAGAGGGAGCACAGCAGCGCTGCCGCACATAGACCAGAAAGCCAATTACGCATAAAAAAACCTCCTTCCGTCCGTGCCTGTCATGTGTTGCAGGCACGGTACAGAAAGAGGATACTGGAAAGCAGTCAAGAAACCGTCAAATCGGAAGGGAAAGTTTTACCTGCGCACCACCTTCCGTCGGATTGGACAGGGTCAGCGTGCCCCCTTGCTTCTGGCAGAGCAGGCGGCTGATGGTCAGCCCCATGCCCATATGACCGCCCTCCCGCTCTGTGGTGAAAAGGTAGCGTTCCCCACCGGTCAGCAGCTGGGGCGGGAAGCCGCAGCCGTCATCGGTGAGGGTGGCGATGAGGGTGTGACCGTCAGCGGCCACGTCCAAGGTGATGGCGTGCTGGGCGTATCGCAGGGCGTTTTGGAATAGGTTCTCCAGGATGCGGTAGAACATGGAGCGATCCAAGGACACCGGTTCGGTGGGAACCTGTTGGGTCATGGTAAAAATGATCTGCTTTTGCTGGGCAATCATGGTGAGATCTGCGGCCAGGCTGTCCAGCATCTGGGGCAGAGACACTGGTTTCGGCGTGGGTTCCAACTCTTCCAGCTGGTTCAGATTCCGGATGGAATCGGTGTACTGCGCCAATCGTTCCGCGGCGGAGTCGATGTTGGACAGGACACGCTGCAATCGCTCCGGCTCCACTGAGCCGGTGGATAGATTGAGCTGTAAAAGCTCCGTGTATCCCTGGATGATGGCGATGGGATTGCGCAGGTCATGGGCTACAGAGGCTTGCAGCTGCCGCCGTTGGGCCAGCATCTCCCACATGGCTCGGTTGTTGGCCTCCAACGCCTGGCGCATGGTTTCAAAGGAACGACAGAGACGCCCCATTTCGTCGTTGCTGTCATACTCCAAGGAGAAGTCCAAGTCCTGCTGAGAAATCTGGTCGGTGGCGGCGGAGAGCAGCTGGATGGGGGGTAACAGCTTTCGCCGGTAAAAGGAGAAAGCGCAGAGGGGAATGCCTAAGATGGAGTAGAGCACCGGCAAGGCCACCATGGCGATCTCGCAGCCACGATAGAGGGCCTGACGTTTGGGAGAGAGGGCGCTGTAGCTGTTGTCAATGCGAGTGATGCGATAGATGGTCTCCATGGACGTGGGGACGATGCGGAATTCATGTACGACACCCCCGTCCTCTTCCTCTGCCTGTAAGGATGGGAGGGAGCTGTCATTTGTCTGTAGGGAGGGGAAGGTGCTGTCCTCTCCTAGAGTCATCCGCACGGTGGAGGTGGTGTGCTTGCCGTCTGAGTAGCTCTCGTCGATAGTCAAGAAGACCTCGTTGGACGCAGGCACCAGCCAATTTCGCACAGCCAGGCAGCCGAATACGGTCACGGCGGAGCAGAGGGCGATGAGCAGGACGGTGGCGGAGACCGTGGCGATCAATGCCTTGCGCAGGGGCAGCTGTTTTAGGCGGCGATTCAGCGCTTCCACTTATACCCCACCCCCCACACTGTCTCGATATACTCCCGTCCAGTAGCAGCTTTCAGTTTGGCACGGATCTTTCGAATATGCTCCTTCACCGTGCTGCTGTTCCCTTCAGCGTCATATCCCCATACCGCCTCGTATAGCCGCTCCCGGTCGAACACCTGATTGGCGTGGGTCAGCAGGAACTCGATCAGGTCGAACTCCCGCTTGGAGAAGGACAGCTCCACCCCGTTATAGAAGACCGTCCGCTCCGACAGGTTCACCAGCAGCCCCTCGCAGGCCACCACATCCGGCGCCTGCCGTTCCCGCTGGTCTCGGCGCAGATGGGCGGCGATGCGGGCGGTGAGCTCGTGGAGACGGAAGGGCTTGGTGATATAGTCATCCCCGCCCACCTGGAAGCCGTTGATCTGATCTAGCTCGGTGATGCGGGCAGTGAGGAAGAGGATGGGACAGACCACGTGGCTGCGGATCTGTTTGCACAGCTCCAGTCCGTCGGTGCCGGGCATGTTGATGTCCAGCAAGATTAGGTCAGGCTTGTGGCGCAGCTGCTCCAAAGCCTGGGCGCTGTTGTTGGCGGTGTAGGTCAGGTAGCCGTTCTGCTTTAAATGCTCCGACAGCAGGTCGGTGAGCATGGGTTCATCGTCAACGATCAAAATGGTAGATGCCATAGAAATACCTCCTATCTTGTAAGTATCTCCAGAAAGGGTCAAAATTCCGTCAAGGGCGGATGTCGGGTTTATTATGGACGGATACGCCAATAGAATCAACCAAAAGCCTGTGAAATTTTCATGTAGTGCTGTTTACAAGGGGAAAAGAGGTGGGGTATAATGATGAAATCGCATGAAATCACCTTATTTGGAGGTGTTTCTCGTGGCAATGACGCCAGAACAGAAACTTTTTTATAATATTGCCATGGTAGGCGGATATTTCGGCGGTTACGCCTCCGTGCGCAGCCTGGTGCTAGGCTCCGCCCAGACTGGCAACCTGATCGGGGTCGTGGAAATGCTGTTGGGGGCGAACTGGATGGGGTTCTTCATCCGTGTGGGCGCTTCTGTGCTCTACGCCATTGGGGTCTGCCTGACCATGGTCATCCGCAATCACAGGCCGCAGGACTTGAAGGTCTATTCGGTGCTGCTGAGCCTGATCGGTTCCGGGGTCTTCCTGATGATGCCCACCAAGATGGACGTGATCTTAGCCCTCTATCCCATCTTTTTCTGTATGTCCTTCCAGTGGAATGCCTTCCCCGGCGCCTGCGGCTATGTCAGCTCGTCGGTGTTCTCCACCAACAACTTCCGTCAGGTGGTGCTGGGGCTGACCGATTCCCACTACCACCCGGACGGGGACGGCAAGCGCAAGGCGAGGTTTTTCGCCGGCACCCTGGCCTTTTACCACACCGGGGTCGCCATCGGCATCCTGGGCATCCGGTTCTTCGGCCTGCACTCCACCTGGCTCTGTATGCTCATCCTTCTTCCGGCGCTGTATCAGGCGCTGCGTGAGCGAAAAGCCGTCCTAGAGGCGGCTGCGACGGCAGAGCAAGCAGAACGCGCCGCTGCAGAAGCCCTGTTGGCGGCAAAAAATGCCCCTGACCGGGCGATCGCTGATGCAGATATGGCCATTGCTGCCGCAGAGGAAGCGGTGGCAGAGGCGGCAGATGCTGCGCTGGTGGAGGAGACTGACGTGGTATCTGAGGCAGAAGTGGAAGCGGCGGACAATTCCCAGCAGGCGTGACAATCTCATAACACAGAAAAACACCCTGATGACGTGTGTCATCAGGGTGTTCGTTTTGCTTTGGATTGTATCTTATTTTGCGTACTCCACCGCAGTGGCTTCCCGCACCAGATGCACCTTGATCTGACCGGGGTATTCCAGTTCCTTCTCGATCTTCCGGGCGATGTCGTGAGCCATGATGATCATTTCATCTTCACTGACTTCTTCCGGCTTGATCATGATGCGGATCTCACGGCCGGCCTGAATGGCGTAGGCGTTGTCCACACCCTTGAAGGAGGATGCGATCTCTTCCAGCTTCTCCAGACGCTTGATATAGTTCTCCACGTTCTCGCGGCGTGCGCCGGGACGAGCGGCGGAGATGGCGTCGGCGGCCTGAACGAGACATGCTACGATGGTCTGGGGCTCGATGTCGCCATGGTGGGCGGCGATGGCGTGGACCACCAGTTCGTTCTCCTTGTAGCGGCGAGCCAGATCGACGCCGATCTGCACGTGGCTGCCCTCGATCTCGTGGTCAACGGCCTTGCCCAGGTCATGGAGCAGACCGGCACGCTTGGCGGTGGCCACGTCGGCGCCAAGCTCGGAGGCCAGCAGGCCGGCGATGTGGGCGACTTCGATGGAGTGGTTCAGCACGTTCTGACCGTAGCTGGTGCGGTAATGCATCCGACCCAGCAGCTTGACCTCTTCCGGATGCAGGCTGTGGATGTTGGTCTCCAGCACAGCCCGTTCCCCTTCGGCTTTGATGACCTGTTCTACCTCGCGCTTGGCCTTCTCCACCATCTCCTCGATGCGGGCGGGATGGATGCGGCCGTCGGTGATGAGGCGTTCCAGGGCGATGCGGGTGATCTCCCGGCGGATGGGGTCATAGCAGGAGACGGTGATGGCCTCCGGCGTGTCGTCGATGATCAGTTCTGCTCCGGTGAGGGTTTCCAGAGTGCGGATGTTGCGGCCTTCCCGGCCGATGATCCGGCCCTTCATCTCGTCATTGGGCAGCGGCACCACCGATACGGCCACCTCGGCCACCTGGTCAGCGGCACAGCGCTGGATGGCCATGGCGACCAGCTCACGGGCGTAGGTGTTGGCCTCGTCCTTGTAGCGATCCTTGATCTCCTTGATCTTCATGGCCTCTTCGTGGGTCACTTCGGCTTCCACCTGATTGATCAGATAGGTTTTGGCATCTTCTGTGGACAGACCGGAGATCCGTTCCAGGGTCTCCAGCTGGGTCGCTTTGATCTGCTCCACTTCCTCACGGGTCCGTTCGGCAGCGTTGATGCGGTTCTGTAACTTTTCTTCCTTCTTCTCCATGGCGTCGGTCTTGCGATCCAGGTTTTCCTCCTTAGATTGCAGCCGGCGTTCCTGCTTGGAGAGTTCCGCACGGCGCTCCTTCACTTCCTGTTCGTAAAGGCTGCGCTCTTTATGAATTTCTTCCCTGGCTTCCACCAGCGCTTCGCGCTTCTTGCTCTCGGCGGACTTGAGCGCATCGTTGACGATGCGGGTCGCCTCCTGCTCAGCGGAGCCGATCTCCTTTTCCGCGGCGTTTTTGCGGTAACGGTAGCCCAGGAACAGGCCCAGAGCCAAAGCCACCAGGAAAGAAAGGACACCTACTAAAATATAGGGCATCATAGCGGTTCGATACACCTCCTGTTTCATCAAAATGTGGGGATGACAGCACAGCTGTCAATAACATGAAAAGACGCTGTACGCAGAGGAACTCCCGCACAGCGGTCATTGAAAAACCAAACCCTCACGACGCCGCGCCCAGAGGGCTCGACACCGTTCGATTCTTCAAAACAATCCATAGTTTATTTTAATGCCAAACGGGGAGACTGTCAAGAACATTCCGGGGCCGGAGGATGTGGAATTGTGGTGAAACGGGGGAAATGGGCGGCATATTTTCCACCGGACGCGCATAGACATACGAGAACAAGCAAGGAGGGGGATGGCTTATGAAACGAAAGAAATCGACCAGCGGGAAGACCGTCCGCCGTCTGGTGGCGTTGTCTGCGGCAGCGGCTACCATGTGGACGGTGGGGCAGACGGCAGACTGGGAGGCAGTGGCTCACAGCGGCACCCAGCTCATCCAGAGTGCGGCGTGGGCGGAACGACTGGTGCGGCAGGAGCTGATCCGGCCGTTGGAGGAGGGGAGCAGCGTGGTGCTCACCGGCTGGGAGGAGCTGGTGGTGGCCCAGTCGCCGGCCTTGCTGCTCCAGCGGGCGGCGCTGAAGGAGGAGGGCAGTTTGGACTCCGATCCCGGTCAGACCAAGCGGGAGCAGGCGGCGGAGTCAGCCAAGGAACAAAAGAAGGAGGAGACGAAAACCGCCCAAAAGAAGACGACCAAAGCCGAGCAGAAGGAGAAAAAGTCCACCAAAGCCACCAAGAAGCTGGACACCTCCAAGTTAAAGGTAGCTGACATCAACTTGGACAACCACACCAAAGGCATCCAGGTGAACCTGAAGGACTACTTCGACAAAAAACTCAACTTAACATTGCAGCCGGCCAAGAAAGGCCCCCAGATCTTGATCGTCCACACCCACACCACGGAGGCGTACACTAAGGGGAAGAAGGACAAATACGAGGAGACCGACCCGGCGCGGACGCTGAATAACGATTACAACATGGTGCGGGTGGGAGAAGAGATGAAAAAGGTCTTCGAGGACATGGGGTTGTCCGTCATTCACGACACCTCTAAGCACGACTACCCCAGCTACAACGGCTCCTACGCCCATGCGCTGAACAGCATTGAGAAATATGTGAAGAAGTACCCCACCATCCAGGTGGTGCTGGACGTCCACCGGGACGCCATCATCGACAGCAAAGGGGTCAGCTACGCCAAACGCACCAAGGTCAACGGCGAGAGTGTGGCCCAGGTGATGCTGGTGGTGGGCACCAACGACATGGGGCTGAGCCACCCCAAGTGGAAGGATCACCTGACGTTGGCGGTGCAGATGCAGAAGAAGATGCTGGCCATCGACAAGAGCTTCCCCCGCCCCATCGACCTGCGCAGTCCCCGGTTCAACGGCCACGCCACCCCCGGCTCCATGCTGGTGGAGGTGGGCACCAGCGGGAACACCTTGCAGGAGGCGTTGGCTGGGGCGAGGTACTTTGCCCGAGCGGCGGGGGAGCTGTATACATCCTGTGTGAAAAAATGAAGAAACGAAGCATGGCTGACAAAGCCATGCTTCGTTTCTTATGTTATATAATGTTAGGTCACTTCCGGCTGTTTGCGCAGGAAGTGGATGACCAGTCCGATGACCAGCCCCAAGGCGGCAGGACAGACCCAGCCCAAGCCCAGAGAAGCCAAGGGCAACACGTTGCCCACCGCTTCCAGAGGGGCGTCCAGGTGGCACAGGGTGCGCAGGTACTCCGGCAGAGTGCGCAGCAGGTCGTACAGGGCGGCCACGAAGGTCAGGGCGATGGTGCTGATGTAGACCGCGCGGTCGTGGCGGAAGAACTTGCCAAAAAGGGCCAGCAGGATGAGCACGATGGCCAGGGGGTAGAGGAACATGAGGACGGGGATGGCGTAGTCGATGATGGCGCTCAGCCCCAGGTTGGCGAACAGGAAGGAGGCTGCGCTGAAGATGATGGCCCAGATGCGATAGGTGGGGCCGTTGGGGAAGAGGGCGGAGAAGGTCTCGGCACAGCTGGTGATGAGGCCAACCGCTGTCTTCAGACAGGCCAGGGTCACGGTAGCAGCCAGCACCAGCAGGCCGGCGCTGCCCAGATAGTGACGGGCGATCTGTGCCAGTGCCACACCGCCGTTGGCAGCCGGTTCAAACAGGCCGCGGCTCTGAACGCCTACGATGGTGACGGCCAGATAGATGACACCCATGAACAGGCAGCTGAAGATGCCGGAACGGACGGTGCTGCCTGCCACAGCGCCAGGGTCTTCCACGCCCAGATCCTTGATGACCTGTACGACCACAATGCCAAAGGCCAGGCTGGCCAGGGCGTCCATGGTGTTGTAGCCTTCCAGGAAGCCGGTGAAGAAGGGCTGGGAGGCGTAGCCGTCCAGAGGTTCCACCTGGGCGATGGCTGCGCCGGGATGGAGCAGGGCCACGATGACCAGGATGCCCAGGAAGACTAAGAAGGCGGGGTTGAGGACCTTGCCGATCCAAGTCAAGATCTTTCCCGGACGGAGGGAGAAGAACAGGGCGACAGCAAAGAATAGGACGGAGAACAGGAGCAGATAGAGCCAGGTCCAGTCGTTCTGGGGCAGGATCTGTTCCAGACCTACGGTGAAGGAGGTGGTGGCACAGCGGGGGATGGCGAAGAAGGGGCCGATGGTCAAGTACAGCAGACAGGTGAAGAACATCCCATAAGGGCGTCCCGCCTTGCTGGACAGGTCGAACAGGCCGGTGGAACGGCTGATGCCCAGAGCGGCCACACCCAGCAGGGGCATGCCGACGCCGGTGATGAACAGACCCACGAAGGCCAGCCAGACGTTGCTGCCTGCGTGCTGCCCTAGGGCGACGGGGAAGATCAGGTTGCCTGCGCCGAAGAACATACCGAAGAGCATACTTGCCACGGAGACATATTCCCGGAAGGAAAGCTTTGTTTTCATATGATTTGATTCTCCTCTTTTACGTGGTATCCCGGCGGATACCGGAACGTGAACTGGATACAGTATAGCATGAATATCAACAAACCGTCAAATTGTCTTTGAAAAGGGAAACAGATTGTAATGACGGGCTGGATGGATGGAACTTCGCTATTGAGAAAAAAACGCCCTTGTGCTACAATCAATCATGTATCGGCATTTATTAGAAACGGAAGCTGAACCGTTATCACATAAGGAGAGCAAGAAGCTATGAAATTAGGTATCGTGGGTCTGCCCAACGTGGGCAAGAGCACCCTGTTCAACGCCATTACCAACGCAGGCGCCGAATGCGCCAACTACCCCTTCTGCACCATCGAGCCTAACGTAGGCACCGTCGCCGTCCCTGACGCCCGTCTGGACTGGCTGAGCGACCTGTATCACCCCAAGAAGACCACCCCTGCTGTCATCGAGTTCGTGGACATCGCCGGCCTGGTCAAGGGTGCCAGCCACGGCGAAGGTCTGGGCAACCAGTTCCTGTCCAACATCCGCGGCACCGAAGCCATCATCCACGTGGTGCGCTGCTTTGACGACGAAAATGTCATCCACGTGGAAGGCAGCACCGACCCCATCCGTGACATCGGCATCATCGACTTGGAGCTGATCATGGCCGACCTGGAAATGGTGGATCGCCGCATCGACAAGGCCAAGAAGGCCAGCAAGGGGGACAAGAAGTTCTTGCGGGAAGTGGAAGTGTTCTCCGCCCTCCGGGAGCATCTGAACAACGGCGGCAGCGTCCGCAGCTACGAGTGTGAGCCGGAAGACATGGCCCTCATCGCCACCAGCGACCTGCTGAGCCTGAAGCCCATCATCTATGCCGCCAACCTGGACGAAGACACCTTTGGCGGTGACTACGAGTCCAACCCCTACTACCAGCAGGTGAAGGAGCTGGCGGACAAAGAGGGCGCTCAGGTCATGCCCGTCTGCGCCCGTCTGGAGGAAGAGCTGTCCCAGATGGAAGAGGATGAGAAGGCCATGTTCATGGAAGAACTGGGCATCCAGGAATCTGGTCTGGATCGCCTCATCAAGGCCAGCTACACCCTCCTGGGTCTCATCTCCTTCCTGACCTCCGGCGAGGATGAATGCCGTGCCTGGACCATCACCCGCGGCACCAAGGCCCCTCAGGCCGCCGGAAAGATCCACTCCGACTTCGAGCGGGGCTTCATCCGTGCCGAAGTCATCGCCTATGACGATATGGTGGCCTGCGGCAGCGAAAAGGTAGCCAAGGAAAAGGGGCTCATGCGCAGTGAAGGTAAGGAGTATGTGGTGCAGGATGGGGACATCATCCTGTTCCGATTCAATGTGTAAAGAAAGCGTGAGTTTGTATGATCTATAGTTACCCTTATACCATCAGCATCAGCCGTGCCGGTCCAGAAAATCTGCTGACCCCGGCTTCCGCTATGGATCTTCTCCAGGACTGCGCCACCATGCACACCATGGCGGCAGGCGCTGGTCCGGACACTCTGAAACAGCAGCATATCGCGTGGGTGGCCAACAGCTGGAACATCTATTTTGACAAGCCCTGTCACTTTGAAGAGACGGTGCAGCTGGCCACCTGGGCGCACAAATTCGACCGGGTATTCGCCCATCGAAATTGCTCCATCACCAATGCCGACGGGGAACTGTGCCTGCGGGCGGATTCCCTGTGGTTTTTGATGGACTTGGAGAAAAAAATCCCCCTGCCCATGAAGAAAGAACAGGCGGCTCACTATGAGACCCATCCCAGATTGGAGATGCCGCCCATGGTGCGGCGGCTGAAGCTGCCGGAGGAGCTGGAAGCTCGGCCGGAGTTCCAGGTGCCTCGGTATGCCATTGACGTGAACCAGCACATGAACAACGTCTGGTATGTGCGCTTCGCGGCGGAATACCTGCCGGAAGGGTTCCCGGTGGGGCAGCTGAAGGTGGAGTACACTCAGTCCGCCCGGCAGGGTGACCTAGTGTTCCCCAAGGTGGCGCAGCAGGGCGGCACCGTTTGGGTGGCACTGTGTGACGCCGATGGCAAAGCCTACGCCAAGGTGATTTTTGAAGAAAAAGCGTAAAAAGTGAGAAATGCCCGGACAAAGCACGCTGTTCGGGCATTTTTTCGATTTGGAGGTACGATATGACTGTTGCAGAGATCTTGAAAAAGATGATCGCCTATTCTGAGGGCAACTTCCACGACATCGACCACCTGATCCGGGTGTGGACCTATGCCAAGACCATCGGAGAGCTGGAGGGATTGGATGGGGAGACCCAGTATATTTTAGAGGTGGCGGCCATCACCCATGACATCGCCTGCCCCTTCTGCCGGGAGGCCTATGGCAACACCAACGGCCCCAACCAGGAGCGGGAGGGTGCCCGGTTAGTGCGGGAATTTTTGCAGGACACTGGCATGCCCCAGGCCCAGGTGGAGCGGGTGGCCTATCTGGTGGGGCACCACCATACGCTCACCCAGATTGACGGGATAGACTATCAGATTTTGATCGAGGCGGACTATTTGGCGAATGCTTCGGAGAATGGATATGCCAAGGAGGTCATCCAGCGTTTCGTGGACAAATTCTGCAAGACGGCCAGCGGGGCACAGCTGCTGCGCGCTGCGTTTTGCCTGGCGTAAGAGCGCTGTCATTGGGAGGAACGCAATGAGGGTAGAACAGTTTGTGATGGCCTACGGCGTGGAGCAGGACCGCCTGCGTGCCCTGGTGCCAGAGGGGTTCCGGTCTCTGCGTCCGGTGCTGCGCATCAATGCGGAGGTGCGGGACGGCAAGACCGGGTATGTGGAGTTCAACACTGCGGTGGAGAAGGACGGGAAACGCGGGTGGCTGAACATCGAATATTGGGAAGGGGTTCCCTTTGAAACGGTGGGAAAGACCACGATTTTTCGGACGGAATGGTTGGAAATCTCCTTCACCGGTGTCGGCATCGGAGGCGGCTGTCCGGCGGAACAGGACAACCAGGGGTGCTATTTCCTAGGACAGGACCCGGAGTGGGTGCCGGCAGAGATGGTGACGGCCAACAAGGAGTTTTGTGACTGCGCCTTTGCTTGGAAGTTTGGCAAAGATAGCGCCCACGGTGTCAGCATCGGGAAGACATTACCGGCTATCCCTACGGAGCAAAAGGTGGAGTATCCCAAACAGGGATTTACCGTAGAAAATGCCGCAAACATCCCCTGTGACCAGGTTTTAGGCACCTATCAGGTGGAATTTGAACGATAAATACGCAAAAAAACCGCCGTATGGAGAAGCCATACGGCGGTTTTGTCATAGCTGGAAGACGATACCGGCCACAGCGGCCAGGGCGATCCAGAGGATGGGGTGAAGGTTTTTGGTCTTCTTCCAGTTGGTGAAGAACACAAGGAGCACAGCGACCGGGATGCACTTCCAGTGAATGGCTTGCAGCAGGTCATGGGATTCGCCCCAGGTGGTGGCGTTCCAGAAGGTGATGACCACCACGCTCCAGCCAGCGGCAGCGATCAGAGCGGTAGAGGCCGGGCGCAGGCCGTAGAAAAAGCTGTCCACATAGCGATTGTCGCGGAAGTGGTGGAGCAGGACGGACACCAGGATGATGACGATGATGGAGGGCGCCACCAAGCCCAAGGTGGCGACGACACTGCCTACAGGTCCACCGGTGGTGAAGCCTACGTAGGTGGCCATGTTCACCCCCATGGGGCCAGGAGTGGCCTCGGAGACGGCGATCATGTTGGCCAGCTCCTGGCTGGTGAACCAACCGGTGCGGACGCCCATGTCCTGTAGGAAGGGGATGGTGGCCAAGCCGCCGCCGACGGAGAAGAGGCCGGCGTAGAAGTATTCTAAGAACAGCCGTAAGTAGAGCATCATGCCTGCCACCCCCTTGCACGGCGCAGACCCAATCCCACCAGGCCGGCAGCTATCACCAACAGGGCGGGAGACAGTCCCACCAGGGTGGAGAGAAGAAAGACACAGACAAAGAGAATGCCTGTGGGCAGATTGATCACCGTGGTTTTCCACAGCCTCATGGTGGCGTTGAAGATCAGCACGCAGACGCAGGCACGGATGCCGGCAAAGGCGTGGATGACCACGGGAAGATGAGCGAAGTTAGAGAGGAAGGCGGCAATGACGGTGATAATGATCAGGCTGGGGAAGATCATGCCCATGGTGGCAATGATGCCGCCCAGGGCACCCTTTTCCTTGTAGCCGATAAAGGTGGCGGTGTTGACCGCAATAACGCCTGGGGTACATTGGCCGATGGCGTAGTAGTCCGTCAGTTCTTCATCGGTAGCCCATTTCTTTTTCTCTACGACCTCTCGCTGGAGTATAGGGAGCATGGCCAGGCCGCCGCCGAAAGTGCAGACGCCCATTTTTGCAAAGGTAATAAATAAGTCAAAATA
>CAKTHW010000020.1 GCA_934565425.1 uncultured Oscillospiraceae bacterium | reverse complement strand
ACTGGCAAGTTTTCTTAACGCTGCGGTCTGCGGACAGCGACCAGGGGCTTTGCCCCTGGACCCCACTTCATTTTCTTCGAGAAGAAAACGAAGCAAAAAAAGCTTAAATGGCCCTGCGGGGCTTGATCTTTGTTAGGTGGTCTGTTTTGTCAGCGCTCGCTCACCGGCGCACCGTCCTGGGCGACGATGACGGCGTCCAGGTCCTGCTCTTTGGGCTGGGTGGGGATGGGGGTCGGTTGGGTGATGGGGGGGATGTGGGATTCGTACATAGCTGCTACCTCCATGGTTTCTCGTGATTCACTTGCTATCGTATGTGGTTATCCCCTAATTTATGTCTCAATTCACAAACTCGTTACATTCCATTCAAAGTTCTTTCAACACTCGCCCGTCCTTTTGCGCTACAATGACCATGCCGGGTAAGAAGCGGCCCGGTTTGAACACTCCTTGATTTACCTATTTACTACTCTCTCTCTTTTCTTTTGATCGTGAACACAGATGAACGCAAAGAGCCTCTGACAGCCTTGTCAGAGGCTCTTTGCTATGGCGGGAGTGGTTCGAATAAGAATAGAACCAAGTGAAAATAAAAATGGAATTTTTCTGAAATGTCATATCCTGTCTTTTCAAATTGGAAACTTAATGATATAATCGCAATTAACCCAAGATACAGTGCGTAAGAACATCAACGGTACAGCGAGCTTTCACAGCAAGGAGTATCAATCACAGATGAGTAAATTTTCAGATCAACTAAGTCAATTTGTCAAACTCAGCGGAAAATCCAAAAACCAGATCATCGATGAATCCAAGATCAACCGTTCCAGCTTCTTTCAGTTCCTCAACGGGAAGCGGATGCCCACGAAGGAGCATCTGACGGCCATTTTGGCGGCGTTGCAGCTGACCCCGGGCGAGGAGGAGCAGCTGCGGAAGATGTATCAGATCGCTGAGATCGGCGAGAACATTTACGAGAGCCGGAAGGGCTGTGCGGAATGTTTGGAGGATCTGGCGCTGCTGACCGGTCAGAACCGGAGACCCATCCATGAGTTCGTCGGCGAAGCGGTCTACTCCGTCTCCCGTGCCCCCATCCTGGGGGAGAACCGGGTGTATCAGGAGCTGTGCCATCTGGCACAGGCGGAGATGCTCAAGCCCGAGCCGCAGATCGACCTCTTTCTGCCCCGGCAGCCCAACGACTTCTTAAAATATCTGAAATCCTTTTATCAGAACAAGAGCAACAAGAAGATCCGGATGCGGCAGATCATCCAATTCTCCCTGAACAAGGAGGAGAAGACCAAGGACATCCTGAATTTCTTCAATTCCCTGCTCTTTCTCATGGCGGTCTCCGGGGACAGCTACGAGGCATACTACTATTATTCCGACTCCGTCCTGGAGGACACCATCGGTGCCCTCTACCCCTACTGCGTCATGACCAGTTCCGGCGTTATGCTGGTGTCTGCGCGGATGGATCGTGCCCTGTTCTCCGCCACCGACTCCATCCTGGTGGCCTGTCACGCTCAGTTCCAGGAGGCGGTCACCCGTGCCAAGCCCTTTATCGAGAATATTGGCGGCGTGGGTCAATCGGCCGTTGAACATGGCGTCTGGGATTTCTGGCGCAGTGGGTATCAGTATTTTACTGCACCCTGCTTTGGCGGCTATCTGCCGGACGAGGTGCTGCGGATGTATCAGACTCCTACCCTTGCCCCGCTGATGGAGAAGTACATCAGCCATATGCGGAAGGAGAACCTCTATGTCAGCTTCTGCACACGGGAGGGCATCCTGGATTTTGCCCGGACGGGTATCCTGCCGGAGTACTCCGATCAGATCGTCCCCGTGGTCTCTCCCAAGGCCCGTGTGCTGATCCTGAAGGAAATGCTCTATCATCCCAACCCCAGCAAGCCCATCTATCTGCTGGATGAAAGTCAGATACAGGCGTCCTCGGAATTTATCTTCTTTGTGGCGCCCAAGGAGCGCATCATCCTTCAGCGGCGGCAGATGAAGGGGATGAAGGTATATGTATTCCAGGAGAACAACCTGATCCATGCCTTTTCCGACTACTTCACCTATCTGGAGAACAGCGACCTGGTCCTGCCCACCCGGGATCTGAACGACGCGTTGCTGGAGGGCATCCGGATCGCGGAGGCGCTGGAGAAAACGGCACCGTGACCAACGAGGAGGGCGACGGAGATGAAAATGGAATGGAAAGACTGTCGGCGTCTGGTCATCAGCGGGCTGCTGCTGTACCTGGCCATCCACTACTGGTCGGTGCTGGCTGACCTGGCGGAGATCTGCGTGGGTGCGTCCGCACCGCTGATCTTGGGGTTCGTGCTGGCCTATATGGTCAACATCCCCATGACCTTCTTTGAACGCAAGCTGAAGCTGGAACAGCGGTTCCCCAAGCTGGGGTCCGGTGCCAAGCCCCTGTATGTGCTGCTGACGTTGGCAGCGGTGGGCGGTGTGCTCTTCCTGGTGGGGAAGCTGGTGGTGCCGGAGCTGGTGCGGTCGGTGCGGCTGATGTACATTCAGGTGAGCACCTGGGCGCAATCGCTGGATTTGGAGAGCGTGGGCGACCTGAACAAGCTCTACGCCCTGCTGCCCCAAGAGGTCATCAACTGGCTCCAGAACACCAACTGGGAGAACGCCGTGAAGCAGGCCGTCCAGTTCCTCACCCACGGGGTGGGCGGCACCGTCAACTGGGTGGTCAGCGCGGTCGGTTCCGTGTTCTCCACCATCGTCACCTGGGCGCTGGCTCTGGTCTTCGCCCTCTACCTGCTGCTGGGCCGGGACACCCTCCTGGCACAGGGTCGGCGGCTGCTGGGCACCTATCTCCGTCCCAAGGATTGGGATCGGGCGCACTATGTGTTCCAGACCATGGACGAGTGCTTTCACGGCTACATCGTGGGACGCTGCTTTGACGGTATCATCCTGGGCGTCCTGTGCATCCTGGGCATGACGGTTTTGCGCCTGCCCTTCGCCCTGGCTATCGGCACCCTGGTGGGGGTCACCGCCCTCATCCCCATCGCCGGCGCTTACATCGGTGCGGTGGTGGGTGCGCTGCTCATCCTGACCATCTCGCCTATGAAGGCCCTCATCTTTGTCATCTTCCTGGTCATCCTCCAACAGGTGGAGGGCAACCTCATCTACCCCAAGCTGGTGGGCACCTCCATCGGCCTGCCTGGCGTGTGGGTGCTGGCTGCCATCACCGTAGGCGGCGGGATGCTGGGGATCGTGGGGATGTTGCTCAGCGTGCCCATTGTGGCTACTTTGTACCGGCTGCTCCAGAGCGATATGAGACAGCGGGGCAAGAAGGCCAAAGCAAAACCCAAAGCGTAACGTGATACCACCCTGCGGAATCGTTCCGCAGGGTGGTTTTTGTGTGGATTGGACTTTTGGGCGGGGTTGGGGTACAATAGCTCCAAAGAAATTCGAGACAGAGAGAGGGAGGAGCGTATGCCCAACATCGTAGAAGTGACCGACCTGACCCGTCCGGAGCTGGATGTGTTCACCCGGCTGACCGAGGCGCAGCTGCGCAATCGACTGGAGCCGGAGAAGGGGATTTTTATTGCCGAAAGTCCCAAAGTCATCGCCCGGGCGTTGGACGCCGGCTGTGTGCCGGTGTCCTTGCTCATGGAGCGTCGCCACATCGACGGGGACGCGGCGGACATCATCGCCCGGTGCGGTGGGGTGCCGGTGTTCACGGCGGAACGGGAGGTGCTGGCCAAGCTTACCGGCTTTGCCCTGACCCGTGGGGTGCTGTGCGCCATGCGGCGGCCGAAGCTGCCCAGCGTGGAGGAATTGTGCGCGGGTGCCCACCGGGTGGCGGTGCTGGAGGGCATCGTGGACCCCACTAACGTGGGTGCTATCTTCCGCTCCGCCGCTGCCCTGCACATGGACGCGGTGCTGGTGACGCCCACTTGCTGCGACCCTCTTTATCGCCGCGCGGCACGGGTGAGCATGGGCACCATCTTCCAGGTGCCCTGGACGCGCATCGGGGACAAGGCGTCGGACTGGCCCCATCCGGGGTTGGAACGGCTGAACGCGCTGGGGTTCCAGACGGCGGCCATGGCGCTGAGCGACCGTGCCATCGGCATCGAGGATCCGGTGCTGAAAGAGGCGGACAAGCTGGCCATCGTGCTGGGCACCGAGGGGGACGGTCTGGCAGAGGAGACTATCGCCCGGTGTGACCACACAGTGTGCATCCCCATGTCCCACGGGGTGGACTCCCTCAACGTGGCAGCGGCCAGCGCGGTGGCTTTTTGGGAGCTGCGGTATCGGTGACGTATTGTGAGGAAAGACGAGCCTTCGGGCTCGTCTTTTTCGCTTTACAAAGATTTTACCCAATCCAACAATTAGATTTCACGGTCGGCTGATAAGATGAACAAACCGTGTGTTGGGCACACCTGGTAGATCCTGCTGAGAAGGGGGCTTCCGGCGGGAGGTGCCAGGTGTGTACTCATAAATTTCCAAGGTTTGGATAACATAGAGAAAGTGTGCCTAGACACAGCGGGAGAGGAGGAAAATAGGATGAAACAGGCGATCATTGACATCGGCTCCAACTCCATGCGGTTGACGGTGTATGAAGTCGTGGGCGAAAAGTTTAAGATTTTATTCCGGGAGAAAAGCATGGCCGGATTGGCTGGATACGTAGAGGAAGGAAGGCTGTCGCCGGAGGGCATCGCCCGGGCGTGCAGCGGGCTGCTGGAGTTCCGGGAGACGTTGGTGGCGCTGGACATTCTCAATGTGGCCGTCTTCGCCACGGCGTCCCTGCGGAACATCTTCAATACCGCGGAAGCGGTGTGGGCCATCCAGACGGCTACCGGTTTTTCCGTGGAGGTGCTCAGCGGGACGGAAGAAGCGCTGCTGGGCTACTACGGTGCTGCGCTGGAGGCGTCCTGTGTGGACGGTGCGTTTTTGGACATCGGCGGCGGTAGTACGGAGGTGGTGGTCTTCGACCAGGGACAGCCAGTCCAGTCCGCCAGCTTCCGGGTGGGGTCGCTGAGTTTGTACCGCTCCTATGTGAAGAAGATCTTGCCCGGCGACGGGGCTTTGAAGCGCATGAAAGAGGCCATCGGGGAAGCGGTGGAGGGGAAGGGTCTGCTGGACTTTTCCACCTGCTCTCCCTTGGTCTGTGTCGGCGGCACGGCACGCGCCACCTTGAAGCTGTGCAAAAGGGTGTACCACCTGAAGCCGGGCACCCGGACGGTCACCGTGGGGCAGTTGGAAGGGCTGTGTGAGCTGTTGGAGACCGGCGACCAGGAGGCCATCGACCTGCTGCTGCGCCAGGTGCCCGAGCGCATCCACACCATGGTGCCGGGTCTGCTCATCCTGCGCCATGTGGCTCGGCTGTTTGAGTCGAAGGAATTGGTGGTGTGCAAATACGGCGTAAGGGAGGGGTATTTGTGCCAAAAGGTGCTGAAAATCGGCCAGAACGATACCGATACACCCAAAATCGAGAGCTGAGCTGGCTGCGCTTCAATCAGCGCGTCCTAGAGGAGGCGGCGGACGAGAGCAACCCGCTGCTGGAACGGCTGAAGTTCGTGGCCATCTTCTCCAGCAACCTGGATGAGTTCTTCATGGTGCGGGTGGGCAGCCTCTTTGACCTGGCTGCGGTCTCTCCGGAGGCGGTGGACAACAAGACGGGCATGACCCCCATCCAGCAGCTGCGGCGCATCTACGAGACCGTGCCGGGACTGATCGAACAGAAGAAACGCATCTACGCCGGGGTGCGTTCCGCCCTGGCGGAGGCGGGGGTGGAGGATGTGGACTACCAGTCCCTGAGCACCCAAGAGGAGAAGTTCATCGACCGGTATTTTAAAGCCAACATCCTGCCCATCCTGTCCCCCATCATTATCGGCAGCCACCACCCGGTGCCCCATCTGGTCAGCAAGCGACTCTATGTGACGGCACAGCTCCAGGACAAGAAGGGCAAGAGCGCGGTGGGCATCCTGCCGGTGCCTCAGTCGCTGCCGGCCTATGTGACGCTGCCGGACAGCGACCTGCGGTTCATCCGGACGGAGGAGATCTTGCTCCACTGGGCGCCGACCCTGTTCGGGGCGTATCAGGTGCTGGAGACCTGTCTCATCAGCGTCACCCGGAACGCGGATATCAGCTTTGACGAGGAAAAGTTCGAGGATACCGAGGAGGATTTCCGGAAACAGGTGCTGAAGCTGCTGAAAAAGCGGGGGCGGTTGGCGGTGGTGCGGATGGAACTGAATCACGAGATTTCTGAGCAGTTTTTTGCCCGCCTGACCAAGCTGGTGCAGGTGGACGGGGAACAGTGCTTCATCGACCCCTGTCCGCTGCAGATGGGGTATGTGTACGCCCTGGCTGGAGCGCTGTCCCGGGGGAAGGCCAAGCGGTTGAGCTATCGGCCGTATGTCTCCCGGTGGCCGGAGGATTTGGAACGGGAGAAGGACATCCTGCCCCAAATTCAGCGGCGGGACAGACTGCTGTTCTACCCCTTCGATTCGGTAGACCCCTTCCTGCGTCTGCTCAGCGAGGCGGCGGAGCGGCCGGACGTGCTGTCCATCAAGATCACCATCTATCGCCTGGCGTCCTCCTCTAAGATTGCCCACATCCTCTGCCGAGCGGCGGAGAATGGAAAGGAAGTGCTGGTGCTCATGGAGCTGCGGGCACGGTTTGACGAGGCCAACAACGTGGCCTGGTCGGAGCTGCTGGAGGAGGCTGGGTGCCAGGTGGTGTATGGCATGGAGGGGTTCAAGTGCCACAGCAAGATTTGTCTCATCACCCTCCGGGACAAGGGCAAGATGCACTATATCACCCAGATCGGCACCGGCAACTACAACGAGAAGACCAACGCCATGTACACCGACCTGACCCTCATGACCGCTTCCGAACGCATCGGTCAGGACGCGGTGGGCTTTTTCCGCAATATGCTGGTCAACGACCTGGCGGGGCAGTATCAGGAACTGCTGGTGTCCCCCTATGGCATCCGGGAACAGCTGGATGTCCTCATTGACCAAGAAATGGAGAAGGGGGAGGCGGGATATATCTGCATCAAGGCCAATTCCGTCACCGAACGGGGCATCATCGACAAGCTCCGGGCGGCGTCCCAGGCGGGGGTGCAGGTGGAGCTCATCATCCGCGGTATCTGCTGCATCCTGCCTGGGGTGCCAGGGGAGACGGAGCGCATCCACGTGACCAGCATCGTGGGGCGGTTTTTGGAGCACGCCCGCATCTACTGCTTCGGCAAGGGGGCGGACGCCAAGATGTACCTGTCCTCCGCTGACCTGATGACCCGGAACCTGAAACGGCGGGTGGAGATCGCCTGTCCCGTCCACGACCGGGAGATTCGAGAACAGCTGCAGTGGGTGCTGGACTGCCAGCTGCGGGACAACGGGAAGGCCAGCTTCCTCTGTCCCGACGGGACCTATCACCGGAAGGAACACACCCTGTCCACTGCCTGCAACAGTCAGGAGCAGTTCATGGCGGAGTCCTTTCATCAGCCAGTGGAACCGGAGCCGGAGCCGGTGGGGTTCTGGCAGCGGGTGTTGGGACACTGGGTGCATGGGAAAGACAACGGAACAAAATGAACGTGAAAAACCGGAGCCATCGGGAGATGGTTCCGGTTTGTTGGTTTTCGGGGGATTTAGTTGGTGGTCAGCCGAGCGGTGAGGGGGTCGGTGAGACGGCGGCTGAAGAACTTGACCACGAAGCCGGTGCAGAGGGCGGCGATGATGGTGCCCTCCCGGGTGCCCACGATGGAGCCTTCAAAGAAGAGCAGGGAGAGCACCAGAGCGATGACCACGCAGGCCACGTCAAAGCCCACCTTGATGGTGCCGAATTCCTCGTGGGTCACGTCGGAGATGGCTTTGACAAAGGCTTCGCCGGAGTTCATGATCTGGTCGGCGATGACGGAGAGGGTGATGCCAAAGCCCAGGACCACGGTGCCCACCAGTACCATGAGCAGGCGGACTGCATAGAACTGGGCGGGGAGGAAGGAGACCAGCCACATACCGAAGTCGGTGAACCAGCCGAAGAGGAAGGAGAGGGGGATTTGCAGGAACTGGATGGGCTGGAAGTTCCGGCGGAGGAGCAGGATCTGCCCCAGGATGAGGACGCAGTTCCAGATGATGAGCCAGCTGCCTAGGGTCAGGTCGGTGAACTGGTAGCTCATGACGTTGGCCACCGAGGAGATGGGGGAGACACCCAGCTCGCCCCGTTTGGTGAACGCTACGCCCAGGGCGGCGAAGAACAGGCCGAGGACCAGCAGGCCGTAGCGTTTTGCGATTTCTTTCTTATCCATTGGGATCTGCCTTCTTTCTTGTCATGTTGTCCTGTACCCGGCTCAGCAGTGCCCGCAGCTGGGTCTGTTCCGCCTGGGTGAAGCCCTGATACGCCTGTGCCTCGATGGCGTCAAATTCTGCCGCCACCCGCTCCGCCAGCGTGCGACCCTGGTCGGTCAGGTGGACGGAGAGGCTCCGGCGGTTGCCGTTCTGGGTCTGGCGGCGGATGAGGTCCTTGCGTTCCATGCCCAGCAGTACCGACGTGATGGTGGCCGGCTCGATGCGGCAGGCGGCGGCGATGTCCTTTTGCACCGCGCCGTCGTGGCAGCGCAGGTAGTCCAGCACCTTGGGCTGTCCGGGGGTCAGGCCGGTGTCCTTGATGCGGGTCATGAGGACCTTTTGGAAGGTCAGGTGGTCGGCCAGGAGCAGATAGTGCAGGGTCTCCATAGGGTACACTCCTTTGATTCATATTCTAACAATTAGAAATCTAACAATTATATTTTATCCCTTTCCCGCCCTTTGTCAAGAGAAATTGCCTGAGATGGGAACAATCGGTGTGATAAATCTTGCAAAATGACAGGGCAAGGTGTAAAATGATACTGTTTTTGGATCACAATGATACGACCTAATGGACGAAGCCCCGAAACCGTCGCGCTCACTCCCGACTGCACCGACGCGGTCTCCCTGGCGGCAGGGATGTGGGAGGGCGTTTAGGTCAGACAGGAGAACGGAGGCGCAAAGCACACCGGTGTTTTGTGCCCTTTTTTGAATCCGTGTATCCGAATAGAGATTTGGAGGAGGAAACAATTTCATGAGCGAACTGAAACGAACCCAGCTGTATGACATCCATGTGGCAGCGGGTGCGACCATGGTGGATTTCGGCGGCTGGGAGATGCCCATCCAGTACCCCACCGGCATCATCGCCGAACACCTTTACACCCGTCAGGTGTGCAGCCTCTTTGATGTGTCCCACATGGGGCGGTTCCTGATCGAGGGGCCGGAGCGAGTCAAATTCTTGCAGCATGTGCTGACCAGCAACGTCAGCGCCCTGGAGCTGAACATGGCCCAGTACTGCATCATCCCCAACGAACAGGGCGGCGCCATTGACGACGCTTACCTCTATCTGTTCGAGGAAGAACGGTTCATGCTGGTGGTCAACGCCGCCAATGCGGAAAAGGACTGGGCACACCTGCAGAAGGTCATCGCCGGCTACGACTGCACCATGACCGACATCACCAAGGACTGGGCGTCCATTGCCGTCCAGGGCCCCAAGAGCAAGGAGATGCTCACCACTCTGGCAGGCGGGGAAGCCCCCACCGAACCGGTCAAAAACGCCCTCAAGACCCTGCCCCTGGAAGGCCACGAAGCCCGCATCGCCAAGACCGGTTACACCGGTGAGCCCCTGGGCTATGAAGTGTACGTCCGCAGCGAGGATGCGGCGTGGCTGTGGAATCGGCTCATGGAGCTGGGCGCTCGTCCCGCCGGTCTGGGTGCCCGTGACACCCTGCGCATGGAGGCTGCCCTGCCCCTGTACGGCCACGAAATGGGCATCGCCCCAGATGGCAGTGAAATCCCCATCTTCGCCGTCCCCCTGTCCAAGTTCGCCGTCAGCTTCTCCGACCAGAAGGGGGACTTCATCGGCCGCGCCGCATTGAAGGCACAGCAGGAAGCCGCTCAGCGGTACATGGATCGTGATTTCAGTGATCTGTCCGCCTTGCCCAAGAAGATCGCCCCCATCGCCCTGACCGGCCGTGGGGTCATGCGTGCGGGCATGGAGGTTTACAAGAACGACAAGCTGGTGGGCTGGGTCACCAGCGGCACCATGGTGCCCTATTTCAAAACCCAGGGCGAGGGCATCTCCACCGTCATCCTGGAAGCCAGCGGCAAGCGTGCCATCGGCATGGCGTACATCGACAGCGATGTGTTGGAAGATGACGTGGTGGAAGTGGACATCCGTGGCAAGCGGGTCAAGGCGGTCATCCCCGCCCGTCATATGAGCGTAGGCGCCCCTCCCTTTGCCCGTCCCCTTATTTATAAGGTAGAGGAGGAAGCGGAATCCACCGCCAAGGGCGACCGCACCGGCAAGGCAGTCGAGCTGCTGAAAAAAGCCGCCGAAAACCATGTGTGGCGGCAGGAGCGGTGCGTGAACCTGATCCCCTCTGAGAACACCCCCAGCCGTGCCGTCCGCTTGCTCTGTGGCAGCGACCCCGCCTGCCGGTACGCCGAGCATAAGAAGATCTTGGCCTTCTACGACAAGGACGTGTTCTACTATCAGGGCACCGAGTTCATCGACCATGTGGAACAGCTGCTGATTGACGAGATGCGCGCCTACCTGGGCTGCTCCGAGGTGGAGACTCGTGTGCTCAGCGGCCAGATGGCCAACATGGCCGTGTTCTCCGCTCTGATGGACTGGAAGAACCGCGTCGACCGCAAGCGCGAGGCCAAGCGTCTGGGCTACGTTATGAACAACCACATCATCAAGGGCGGTCACCTGTCCGCACAGCCCATGGGTGCCCTCCATGACTATGTGGCCATCGACCCGATCACTGAAAAGCCCGCTGTGGTCAACTTCCCAGTGTGCAAGGAGAACCCCTACAAGACCGACATGGAGGAGACCAAGAAGCTGCTGGAACGCTATCGTCCGGAGCTGATCATCCTGGGCAAGAGCATGGTGCTGCACAAGGAGCCGGTGGCGGAAATCCGGAAATTTGTGGACGAACAGAACATCCACACCACCATCATGTACGACATGGCTCATGTGCTGGGTCTGGTGGGCGACCACTTCCAGAATCCCTTCCAGGAGGGCGCTGAGATCGTCACCGGCTCCTCCCACAAGACCTTCTTCGGCCCCCAGCGGGGCGTCATCGGCGTCAACTACAAGGAAGAAGACTTGAAGTACGGCCTGTGGAAGACCATCGAAACTCGTACCTTCCCCGGCAGCGTGTCCAACCACCATCTGGGCACCCAGCTGGGTATGCTGATGGCGGCTTATGAGATGAACCAGTTCAAGGATGAGTACCAGAAGGCCATCATTTCCAACGCCAAGTCCTTTGCCAAGAGCCTGAAGGCCGCCGGTTTGGACGTGATGGGCGACCCCGCCATCGACTACACCGAGACCCACCAGGTCATCGTCTCCGTCGGCTACGGCGTAGGTGCAGAGGTGGCAAAGCGCCTGGAAGAGAACAACATCATCGTCAACTACCAGGCTACCCCCGACGAAGAGGGCTTCACCGCTTCCGGCGCACTGCGTATGGGCGTCAGCGAGATGACCCGCTTCGGCTTCACTGCTGATGACTTCGACAAGCTGGCACAGCTCATGGCGGACTGTATCCTCCGGAGCCAGGCGGTGAAGGAGGACATCCAGAAGCTGCGCGCTGCTCACACTGAGATGAAGTACTGCTTCACCGATCAGGAAGTCGAGGACGCTATGGAAGTCCTGGCGGAGAAGATCGGCCTGTAAGAGAGAAAAAACTTGTATTTTTAGGATAGATTATTGGAGGTATTAGTATGAATTTCCCCGCTGAACTGAAGTATTCCAAGTCCCACGAATGGCTGAAGGAGGAGGACGGCGTGTCCGTCATCGGCATCTCCGACTTCGCCCAGGACGCCCTGGGTGACGTGGTCTTCGTCAACCTGCCCGAAGTGGGCGATGACGCTGCCGCCGGCGAAGCCTTTGGCGATGTGGAATCCGTCAAGGCCGTCTCCGACCTGATCTCCCCAGTCTCCGGCACCATCTGTGAAGTGAACGAAGACCTGCTGGATCAGCCCGAGCTGCTCAACGAAGACCCCTATGGCACCTGGATCATCAAGGTGGAGAACGTCACCGACACCGAAGAACTGCTGGACGCTGCCGCATATGAGGCGTTCTGTGCGGAGGAGGGCTGATCTATGGGCAGTTATGTCCCGTCCACCCAAGAAGAACGGCGAAAAATGCTCCAGGCCATCGGCCTGAACAGCGTGGAAGAACTGTACCAGGACGTGCCCAGCCAGATGCTGCTCCATGACCAGCTGAACCTCCCCACCGGCATGAGCGAGCTGGAAGTGGGGCGTGCCCTGTCCGCCATGGCGGCAAAGAACAAGGCGTATGCCACCATCCTTCGGGGCGCTGGTGCTTATGACCACTACATCCCTTCCATCGTGAAATACATTCCGGCCAAGGAGGAATTCCTGACCGCTTACACCCCCTATCAGGCAGAGATGAGTCAGGGGCTGCTCCAGTCCATCTTCGAGTATCAGACCATGATCTGTGAGCTGACCGGCATGGACGTCTCTAACGCCTCCGTCTATGACGGCGCTACCGCTGCGGCAGAAGCCGCCGCCATGTGTCGAGATCGGAAGCGTCATGTGACCCTCATCTCCGCCACCACCCACCCTGACGTCATCAACACCGTCCGCACCTACTGCTATGGCACCGGTGACGAGCTGAAGGTGGTGCCCATGAAGGACGGCCGCACCGATGTGGACGCCCTGAAGGAACTGCTCACCGCCGATGTGGCCAGCTTCTACGTCCAGCAGCCCAACTTCTACGGTCTGTTGGAGGATGCGGAAGCCCTGGGCGCACTCGTCCACGAGGCGGGCGCCAAGTACATCATGGGCTGTCACCCCATCGCCCTAGCCATCCTGAAAAGCCCCAGAGACTGCGGCGCAGACATCGCCGTGGGCGAAGGGCAGCCTTTGGGTATGCCTCTGGGCAGCGGCGGCCCCTATCTGGGCTACATGGCCGCTACTCAGAAGCTCATGCGCAAGCTCCCCGGCCGTATCGTCGGTGAGACCACCGACGCCAAGGGCAACAAAGCCTACGTCCTGAGCCTCCAGGCGCGGGAACAGCACATCCGCCGGGAGAAGGCCAGCAGCAACATCTGCTCCAACGAGGCGCTGTGCGCCCTGACCGCTGGTCTGTACATGGCCACCATGGGGCCTGACGGCATGACCCAGGCGGCAGAGCAGTCCATGGCCAAGGCACACTACCTGGCCGGCAAGCTCACCGCCCTGGACGGCGTGGAGCTGGCCTATGATGGTGCGTACTTCCAGGAATTCGTCACCACCCTGCCTCAGCGGGACGCGGTTTTTGCCGCGCTGGACGCACAGGGTATCCTGGGTGGTCTGCCTCTGGGAGACGACCAGATCTTGTGGTGCGCTACCGAGAAAATCAGCAAGGCTGAACTGGATCATGCAGCAGCCATCGTGGAGGAGGTGCTGGCAAAATGAAACTGATCTTTGAGAAGAGTGTTCCTGGCCGCCGTTGTACCATCCTGCCTCCCTGTGACGTGGACATCGTGGCACTGCCCGAGGAACTGCGCCGGGAGGAGAAGCCGGCCCTGCCAGAGCTGAGCGAGACCGATATTTCCCGCCACTACACCGAGCTGGTCAAGCAGGTCCACGGCGTCAACTGCGGTTTCTACCCCCTGGGCTCCTGTACCATGAAGTATAACCCCAGGATTGATGAGGAGATGGCAGCCCTGCCCGGCTTCACCAACACCCATCCCCTGGCTCCTGTGGAAGCCCAGCAGGGTACGTTGGAGGTGCTGGACACCGCCAAGGGCTACCTGTGTGAAATCTCCGGCATGGACGACATGACCTTCCAGCCTGCCGCTGGCGCACACGGTGAGTTCACCGGCGTCCTGCTCATCAAGCAGTACCATGACGCCCGCGGCGACAAGAAGCGCACCAAGATCATCGTCCCCGACTCCGCCCACGGCACCAACCCGGCCACCGCGGCTATGTGCGGCTACGAAGTGGTCAACATCGACTCTGCCCCCGACGGCTGCGTCGATCTGGAGAGCCTGAAGGCCGCTCTGGGCGACGATACCGCTGGCCTGATGCTCACCAACCCCAACACCGTGGGTATCTTCGACCAAAACATTTTGGAAATTACCCGGCTGGTGCACGAGGCCGGCGGCCTGTGCTACTATGACGGCGCGAACCTGAACGCAGTCATGGGCGTAGTCCGCCCCGGCGACATGGGCTTTGACTGCATCCACATGAACCTGCACAAGACCTTCGCCACCCCCCACGGCGGCGGCGGCCCCGGCGCAGGTGCGGTGGGCTGCAAGGCGTTTCTGTCCGAATTCTTGCCCCACTCCGCCACGGCGGAAGAAGCAGGGCACTTGCAGGTGCGCAGCTTCCGAGGCAACTTCCTGGTGGTCGTGAAGGCGCTGACCTACATGATGACCCTGGGCAAGGAGGGCATCCCTGAGGCGGCACAGAACGCGGTGTTGAACGCAAACTACCTGATGCGTGCCCTCCAGGGCGCTTACGAACCGGCCTACGACCGCATCTGTATGCATGAGTTCGTCCTGGATCTGAGCAAGCTCAAGAAGGAGACCGGCGTGACCGCTCTGGACGTGGCCAAGTCCCTCATCGACGAGGGCATCCATCCGCCCACCATGTACTTCCCCCTCATCGTCCACGAAGCCCTCATGCTGGAGCCCACCGAGACGGAAGGCCCCGAGACTCTGGATCATGCGGCGGACGTGCTGAAGATGCTGGCCCAGAGAGCCTACGATGATCCTCAGGCCATGCACGAGGCACCTCACCACACCATCATCGGCAGACCGGATGAAGTCAAGGCGGCGCGGCATCCTGTCCTGCGCTGGACGAAAGCATAATCTATGATCGAAAAAATCTGTACCTTTTTCAACGGGCAGACCAATCCCTACCGGAACCTGGCCATGGAGGAATACCTGACCAGGACGGTAGAGAAGGGCACCTGCATTTTGTACCTGTGGCAGAACCAGAACACCGTGGTCATCGGCCGCAATCAGAACGCCTGGAAGGAGTGCCGCACCGGCGCGCTGGAGGAGAGCGGGGGCTTTTTGGCTCGTCGCCTCTCCGGCGGCGGGGCGGTGTACCACGACCTGGGCAACCTGAACTTCACCTTCTCCGTCTGTCAGGAGGACTATGACCTGCGCAAGCAGCAGCGGGTCATTTTGGAAGCCTGTCGGCTGCTGGGAATCCAGGCGGAGCTGTCCGGGCGGAACGACCTGTTGGCCAACGGCGGGAAGTTCTCCGGCAACTCCTTCTACAGCCACGACGGCAAGGCGTTCCACAACGGTACCCTGTTACTGGACGTGGATCTTGCGCACATGGAGCGCTATCTGAGTCCCTCCAAGGCCAAGATCGTCAGCAAAGGGGTGGACTCCGTGCGGGCGCGGGTGGTGAACTTGAAGAGTCTGTGTCCGAAGCTGACCACCGAGCGGATGTGCCAGGCCATGAATCAGGCGTTCGAGCAGGTTTACGGCTTGACCGCAGAGGTTTTGGACGAGGCGAGCTTTGACCAGGCGGCGTTGGAGGCTGGGTATGAACGGTTTTCCAGCTACGACTGGAAGTATGGCCAGTCCATGCCCTTTGACTTCTCCGCCACGGAGAAATTCCCCTGGGGGGAGATTACCTTGCAGTGGTGTGTCCAGGAGGGCAAGTGCCGACAGGTGGCGGTGTATACCGATGCGCTGGATCCGGATTTTGCTCAGCCTTTGGCGCAGCAGCTGGAGGGGTGTCCCTTCACCCAGCAGGCGTTGTGCGACGCCATCGAGGAAGTAGACGCCTGCAAAGCAGACGGGGTGGCGCAGGACTTGTGCGCTTTGATCCGCGCGAACCGCATTTAAAAATAGAACCGGAGGAACACAAACTATGTCGGATTATCAGTTGATCGTCATCGGCGCCGGTCCCGGCGGCTACACGGCGGCTTTGCAGGCTGCCAAGCGGGGACTGCGCACCGCTATCGTGGAACGGCGTGAGGTGGGCGGCACCTGCCTGAACCGGGGCTGCATCCCCACCAAGACCCTGCTCCACGCCTCTCAGGTCTATTTTGATGCCAAGAACAGCGCCCACATCGGTGTCCATGTGGGGGACATTTCGGTGAACTTGACCGAGATGTTTGACTACAAGCGGAATGTGTCCGCCAAGCTCCGGGAGGGCATCGAGACCCTTCTGGCAAAGGCCAAGGTGGATGTGCTGGCGGGGTCGGCGGTCATCACCGCGCCTGGCACCGTTGTGGTCACTGGGGCGGACGGCGAAAGTGCCGCTTACACCGCTGACCACATCTTAGCGGCCACCGGCTCCGTGCCCCTGTGCCCGCCCATCCCCGGCCTGGACCTGCCTGGCGTCCTGACCTCTGACCAGCTGTTGGAGGGGACGGACGAACTCTACGACTCCATCGTCATCATGGGCGGCGGCGTCATCGGGGCGGAATTTGCCACCTTCTACAACAACCTGGGCTGCCAGGTGACCTTGGTGGAGGGTGCCAGCCGCCTGTTGCCCACCATGGACAAGGAGTTGGGGCAGAACCTGGGGCAGCTGCTGAAAAAGCGCGGCGTGGAGGTGCTCACCTCTGCCATGGTGCAGCGGGTGGAACAGGGTGAGAACGGCCTTGTTGTCACTGTGGAGCAGAAGGGCAAGGAGAAGCAGGTGGCCGGTCAGGTGGTCCTGTGCGCTATCGGTCGCGTGCCCTCTTGGGAAGGGCTGTTCGCCCCCGAGCTGACCCCGGAACAGGAGGGGAAGCGGCTGAAGGTGGATGAGACCTATCAGACCAGCATCCCCACCGTCTACGCCATCGGCGACCTGTCGGCGGAGATCCCCCTGGCTCACGTGGCGTCCGCCCAGGCGGTGGCCTGCGTGAACCTGCTGTGCGGGGAGAACGCCCAGACCGACCTGAGCGTGGTGCCCAGCTGCATCTACAGCAGTCCGGAGATCGCTGTGGTGGGTCTGACCGAGGCGGAGGCCAAGGAACAGGGCGTCGCCGCAGTGGCGGGCAAGTGCATCATGTTCAGCAACGCCCGCACCATGATCGAAGACCCTGGCCGCTGCTTCATGAAGATCGTGGCGGACAAGGGGTCCCACGAGATCTTGGGCGCTCAGTTCATGTGCCAGCACGCCAGCGACATGATCAGCCAGATCAGCGAAGCCATGGTCAACCACCTGACGGCAGAGCAGATGCTGCGCACCATGCGTCCGCATCCCTCTTTTGAAGAGGCCATGATGGAGGCGTTGGAAGCGCTGGTGACAAAACTGGAAAAATAACAAAAAGAGACCCTGCGGGGTCTCTTTTTTGCGTCGGATAAAAATTTTTTCAATTCGTGCCTGCCTGTCCTGCTTTTGGGACAGGCACTTTGCTATACTCAGAATCAAGAGGAACGACCACCCAAACACCCGCACTGTATGGGGAAATTGTACGAATGGGAACGAACGAGATAGGATGAATGGCCGCAGTACACACGTTCCTCGCATGTCTTGCGTCATAAGGGGGCGCATTGACAGGAAACGCTTCGGAGCCTTTGGCACCGAAGCGTTTTTTTGCGGTCTGGGGTCAGTCTGCTTCCGGCAGGTTCCGTTTGCCGGTGAGGGAGTCCAATGTGATCTTGTAGACGGCGGTGTGGGTCAGGCCGCGGCAGCGCTCCACCGGATAGTCGGCGGAGTGGTACCGCTCCAGCATCACCTTCAGGCCGTGGATCTTCTCGTCGCCCTCCACCTTCTGGGCGGTGCCGAAGCCGATGACGCTCTCGTAGCGGGTGGTGATGCCCATTTGGGTGGGTTCTACCTTATAAAAGATGTCCCCTTCCACACACACCTGAGGGTGCTGGGTCAGGCAGTCCACCTTTTTGCCTCGGGCGGCGCCGTGGAAGTAGAGGATGACTTGATCGTCGATGACCTCCATGCCGAAGGAGATGGGGACGACGTAGGGCATGGTGCCGTCCCACAGGCCTAAACGGAGGGTATCGCAGCGGCTCAGGAGCTGGATGCAGTCGGTCTGGTCGGTGATAGCGCGGTCTTTGCGGTTCATTGGGATTCCTTTCTGTGCTGTTGGTCGATGGGGGTGAAGGTGGCGTCAGGGTTGGCACCCTTGGGGGCGAAAAAATTGACTTTTTTGTCCGACAGGCGGAAGGTCACGTCTTTGAACAGGAAGATCTCCCCGTCCAGGCAGGTCACGATGTCTTCGTCTGATGTGATGCGGATTTCCTTGGCGGTGCAGCTCTGAGCGTACTGGGGGAAGCGCCAATACTCGCCCTTGGAATAGGGGGTGACGAAGCGCGTGAACGCCCGGCGGGTGACCTGCTTCACCACCAGGGTGTTCAGCACCCCGTCGGTCATGCTGGCCTCCCGGACAGGCAGGAAACCGCCGCCGTAGTAGCGGCCGTTGCAGACGGTGACCAGGGAGTAGTCGCCGGCCTGGGGGACGCCGTCCAGGTAGATGGTCCAGTGGGAGCCGATGCCCTTGAAGAAGAAATTCACCAGAAGCGAGGCGATGTATGCCCCCTTGCCCTGGAGGAGGGGGAGGACGCTGTACTTGTGGACGTCCGCCGCCACCCGGGCGTCGATGCCGTTGCAGGCCAAGGTCAGGGCACAGCGCTGGCCGTTGCAGTCGATGAGATCCAGCGGGGTCACAGGACCGTCCCAGAGCAGTTCCGGGTCTTTGAATTTCTCTGCGTCCGGGCCGAAGTTTTTCAGGAAGTCGTTGCCCGACCCGGTGGGGATGGCGGTCATGGCGGCGTTGTCGAAACCGGCGATGCCGTTGGCCACCTCGTTGATGGTGCCGTCGCCGCCGCAGGCGTACAGGCGCAGTTCCTCGCCGGTCTCTGCCAGGGAGCGGGCCAGGGTGGTGGCGTGGCCGGGGCCGTGGGTGAGGAGGGCCAGGGTCTCGATGTCGTGCCGCTTGCCCAGCTGCTCCGCCGTGGCCTGGATGCGCTGGACGCTGCCGCCTTGGCCGGCTTTGGGGTTGATGATGAAGATATGTCGCATACTCGTGTTCTCTTTTCTTCTGGTTTCCACGGGCTGTGGACAAAGCTCGCTGCTGGGTGTCCAAAAGCCCTCCTTCAAAGTATAGCGGATTTTACTGAAAAAGCAAAGAGGGGAGCGAAATTTTTATGGCAACATAACAAACAAAACATAACGCGAAAGCTATATTTGGAGCAACAATGGGATTCAGATATGCCCGAAAAAGGAAACAAGGGATTGCATATATGCAGAGGGGTATACAGAAAAAGTGGGCGTGCCGAAAAATCACTGCTAAAAAATGCGGAGAAGACCGGCGAAAGTGGGGAGGACACAAGAAAAATGAAGGAACGGACGGCAAGAAAATGCAGAGTGGTGGAGTGCAAGTGAAAAAAGATGCAACCAAAACCGCAAAATACAAAAATGACCGGGCTGGCTGAAAGAGAAAAAATATTCCCATCTTGCGTATTTTGGGGCTTGCCAGATGAATCGGTTCCAGATATAATAATATGTTGTAAAACGTGTACTTTCACCGCAGTGCTTCTTTCCAGGCAGAGCGCTGCAAAATCAAATCTAGGAGGAACACCATTTATGAAAAAAGCACTGGCACTGATCCTGGCTGCCGCTATGTCCTGCAGCCTGGTCCTGACCGGCTGCGGCGGCGGTAACGCAGCAGCAGGTTCCGCATCCACCGGCGCAGCTGCAGCAGGCGCTCAGAGCCTGACTCTGGCTACCGGCGGCACCACCGGCACCTATTACGCAGTGGGCGGCGTCATGTCCACCGTTCTGAACAAGAAGCTGACCAACAGCTCCCTGACCGTCACTTCCACCGGCGCTTCCAAGGCCAACATCCAGCTGCTGGCTGACGGCGAAGCCAACCTGGCTATCGTCCAGAACGACGTCATGCACTATGCTGCAACCGGCACCGACCTGTTCGAAGCAGAAGGCAAGTATGAATCCTTCTCCTCCGTCTGCGGTATGTATGACGAGACCGTTCAGCTGGTCACCACCAATGCCGACATCAAGTCCGTCACTGACCTGAAGGGCAAGACCGTCTGCGTGGGCGACGCTGGTTCCGGCACCGAATTCAACGCAAAGCAGGTTCTGGCCGCTTATGGCATGAGCTTTGATGACATCACCGTCAACAACGCAAGCTTCGGCGACTCCGCTGACAGCCTGAAGGACGGCAAGATCGACGCTGCATTCGTCGTCGCTGGCGCTCCCACCACCGCTGTGGTCGACCTGTCCACCGCTGCTCAGGTCTATGTCATCCCCGTTGATGGCGCAGAACGCGATGCCCTGATGAAAGACTACGCTTTCTACACCAAGACCACCATCCCCGCTGGCACCTACAAGGGTCAGGACGCTGACGTGGAGACCGTTTCCGTCCGTGCTACCCTGATCGCTGCTGATGACGTGTCTGAAGACGCCATCTATGAGCTGGTCAAGGCTATGTTCGACAACCAGGAAGAACTGGTCAAGGGTCACGAGAAGTTCAACAACCTGAAGCTGGAAGACGCAACCAAGGGCATCGACGTGAAGTTCCATCCCGGCGCTGTGAAGTTCTTCAAGGAAAAGGGCATCGACGTTGCTTAACTGACACGCGACATCTCCCCTAGCCTGGAAAACAAGGGGATATGATCCACATATCTTTTGCGGCTGCAGTTGCCTTTTCGGCCGCTGCAGCCGTTTTTTCCCTTTAACCGGCTCGTTGCAATTACAATATTACCCAAAAACGCAAGAGAAAACAGAGAGAGGACGACCATCCCGCCTGTACCGGTGAGAGAAAAATAGTAAACAAGGAGGCGAACAATTTGGCAGACTTTAAGGACAAGAAAACTGTGGTTTCCGAGCCCGAAGTCGAATCTGCGGTCCACCATGACGTGGAGGTAGGTACGGCGGAAGACGTAGCGGAGATCATGAAGAAGTACGACCGGGAATCCAATACTCGTATCTATGAGGGGATCCCACAGAAGATCCTCCACTATCTGCTGGCAGCCTTTGCGCTGTTCGTGATGTGGATGAATCTGTTTGCAACTTGGGGAGAACAGTTCCGACGACCGTTGTTCCTGGGTTTCGTGATCCTGTTTGTGTTCGCCCTCTACCCAGCTCGTAAGGGACATCCGGGAAAGGTCAACCACATCCCCTGGTATGACATCATCCTGGCCGTGGTCGGCGCCTGCAGCTTCTTCTATTTTGTCATCAACAATCAGAGCATCCTCCAGCGCGCCACCCGTATCACTGACCTGGAGATTGCGCTGGGCGTCATCGGCATCCTGATCTTGGCAGAGTGCTGCCGCCGTGTGGTGGGCTTGCCCATCCTCTGCGTGGCTAGCTGCTTCGTCATCTACGCCTTTGTGGCAGGCAAGACCCTGAAATCCATCATCTACAACCTGTTCTACACCACCACCGGTGTCATCGGCACCCCCATCGGTGTCTGTTCCACCTTTATCGTCCTGTTCATCATCTTCGGTGCCTTCCTGGAAGCCACCGGCATCAGTGACTTCTTCATCGCCTGCGCCAACCGCATCGCCGGCTGGGCAAGTGGCGGCCCCGCTAAGGTCGCCGTCATCTCCTCCGCCCTGTGCGGCATGGTCTCCGGCTCCTCCGTGGGCAACACCGTTACCACCGGTTCTGTCACCATCCCGATGATGAAAAAGACCGGCTATCCCGGTGAATTTGCCGGGGCGGTCGAAGCGGCTGCCTCCACAGGCGGCCAGATCATGCCCCCCATCATGGGCGCTGCTGCCTTCCTGATGGCGGAAATGATCGGCGTGGACTACGCAGAAGTGGTCGTCCGTGCTATCCTGCCGGCGTTCCTGTATTTCTCCGGCATCTTCCTCATGGTCCACTTCCGGGCAAAGCGCCTGGGTCTGAAGGGCCTGTCCAAGGACGAGCTGCCCCATCTGAGACACCTGCTGCCCTGCCTGTACCTGCTCATCCCCCTGGTTGTGCTGGTCTGGCTCATCGTCAGCGGCAAGACCATGGCCCGTTCTGCTATCATCTCCACCATCCTCTGTATCGCAGTGGCACTGGTGCCCTATCTCTTCCGCTTCATGGCCAAGAGAACCTCTGAGAAGACTGCGTCTCATCTGAACGAACTGATCGAAGAATGCCACGCCATGGACGTGGAGACCTTCTTCTCCGCCCTGGCTTCCGGTGCTCAGAACTGCCTGTCCATCGCCATCGCCTGCGGCATCGCCGGCATCATCGCTGGCGTGGTCACCATGACCGGCCTGGGTCAGATCTTCATCAGCGCCATCGTCGGTATCGCCGGCAATAACCTGATGATCGCCTTGGTGCTCACCATGATCACCTGCATCATCCTGGGCATGGGCGTCCCCACCACCGCAAACTACGTCATCATGGCCACCACCTGCGCCCCTATCCTGACCACCGGTATGGGCATGAGCGCGATGGCAGCCAATATGTTCGTGTTCTACTTCGGCATCGTGGCCGACATTACCCCGCCCGTGGCATTGGCCGCCTACGCAGGCTCCGCCATCGCCAAGTCGCCTCCCATGAAGACCGCTCTGAACGCCTCTCGACTGGCCATCGCGGCCTTCCTGGTGCCCTACGTCTTTGCACTCAACCCGGCCATGCTCTTCATCGACACGGTCTGGTATGAGGTCGTCCTCATCGTCCTGAGCAGCTTCATCGGCATGATCTCCATCAGTGTGGCCATGGAAGGCTACCTGATCCACGAGGTCAACCCCCTGGGTCGTATCCTCTGCGCTGCCGGCGGTCTGGCACTGCTCATCCCGGGCACCCTGTCCGACCTGGCTGGTCTGGCTGCACTGGCCATCGTGCTGGTCGCTCAGATCATTGAGAACAAGCGTCGTAAGAGCCAGGCGAGCGAAACGTGAAAAAACGAGTCGTCTGTCTGGGACTGACCCTTCTGCTCCTGCTGGGCGCTGGGCTGGTGACCGCCCTGGGGGGCCAGGGATGGTACCTGGTGCTGCGCAACGCCGATAGCGGTCAGACCTATGGCCGGTATCCTATGGCAGAGGGGGACTGGTTCAGCGTGGGCTTTGTCCACAGCGTGAACAAGAGTCCTGTGATCGACTGTTATGAGATCAAACACCACAGCATTTACGTGGAAAAGACCATTTATTACAACTTCGGCGCCGGCGTCCAGACCGAGCTGGAGGGGAACGAGACCCTGAGCTACGGTGAGGACGGTGCCATGATCGTGTCCGGCTTTGACCGGGAGATGCCCGACCTGACCTATTTCGTGGGGACGGTCTCCGACCACACGTTGATCGTCAACGATGGGGAGGAGATCAGCCTGCGGAACTTGTGCGGCCGGAGCAGCAAGGTGCGCTTCACGTATGAGTGGCTGTGGAGTTGAGAATGTTTGAAATGAGAAGGAGAGGGCTTTGGTCCTCTCCTTTTTCAATACACACAGTATGGCGAAGGGAGAACCCCCGGCGAGGGTTCTCCCTCTTTTCGTCTGCGACGAAAATTCACCCTCTCCTGCGC
>CAKTHW010000019.1 GCA_934565425.1 uncultured Oscillospiraceae bacterium | reverse complement strand
TTTCTTAACAGATCTGCTCATTCTTAGATAGCCTCCTTACTTAGCGTTACGATGCCGTACGATGAACTTTTCGGTACGGTTCTTCTTCTTACGGGTCTTGTAACCCAGAGCCGGCTTACCCCAAGGAGTGACAGGGCCGGGACGGCCGATGGGGGCGCGGCCTTCGCCGCCGCCGTGGGGATGGTCGTTGGGGTTCATGACGGAGCCGCGGACGGTGGGACGGATGCCCATGTGACGCTTGCGGCCGGCCTTACCGATGTGGATGTTGCCGTGGTCTTCGTTGCCGATCTGGCCGATGACGGCGCGGCATTCCATCTTGATCAGGCGATATTCGCCGGAGGGCAGACGGACCTGTGCATAAGCGCCTTCCTTTGCCATCAGCTGAGCCTGCTGACCTGCTGCACGGACGAGCTGAGCGCCGCGGCCGACGTGCAGTTCGATGCAGGAGATGACGGTACCAACGGGGATGTTGGCGATGGGCAGGCAGTTGCCGGGCTTGATGTCTGCTGCGGGGCCGGATTCCACCACGTCGCCAGCCTTCAGGCCGGACTGCGCGATGATATAAGCCTTGGTGCCATCTTCGTACTGGATCAGTGCGATGTTGGCGCTGCGGTTGGGATCGTATTCCAGACGCAGGACGGTTGCCTGACCGGCCTTATCACGCTTAAAGTCGATGATACGGTAGATCTTCTTGCCGCCGCCGCCTCTGTGGCGAACGGTGATACGACCATAGTTGTTGCGGCCGCCCTTCTTGTTCAGAACCTCGGTGAGGCTGCGCTCGGGCTTAGCCTTTTTATCAATGCCCTCGAACTTGGACACCGTCATGTGGCGGCGTGCGGGGGTCGTGGGCTTGTATTTACGAATAGCCATGCTGCGTTACCTCCTTACACCATCTGTTCGAAGAGCTCGATGGTCTTGGAGTCAGCGGTGAGCTTGACGATCGCCTTTTTCCAGTCGGCGCGCTTGCCGGGACGAGCCATACCCATCCGCTTTTTCTTGCCATCATAGTTCATAGTGGTCACTTTTTCGACCTTTACATCAAAGATCTTTTCCACTGCCTTTGCGATCTCCACCTTGTTGGCTCTCTTGTCCACAACGAAGGTGTACTTGCGATCGGCGGTAGCAGCCATGGAAGCCTCGGTAACGACGGGCTTCCTGATGATATCATAAGCAGTCATTACGCATAAACCTCCTCGATCACAGCCAGTGCTGCCTTATCCACGACCAGGCTCTTTGCGTTGAGCAGATCATAGACGGACAGGATGTTGGCGGGGGTGGTCTTCACGCCGGGCAGGTTGCGGGCGGACAGAACCACGTTGGTCTTAACGCCTTCGGTGATGACGACGCTCTTGCCTGCTTCCATGGTGTCCAGCAGGGACTTCATGGACTTGGTCTTGATTTCGGGCAGATCCAGGCCATCGACGACCAGGATGCGGCCGTTGGCGGCCTTATCGGACAGGACGCTCTTGAGCGCCAGTCTCTTGAGCTTCTTGTTCAGGGTGTAGCGATAGGAACGGGGCTTGGGTGCGAACACGATGCCGCCGTGGGTCCACTGGGGGCTGCGGATGCTGCCGTGACGGGCACGGCCGGTGCCCTTCTGTCTCCAGGGCTTTCTGCCGCCGCCAGACACTTCGCCGCGGGTCAGGGCGGACTGAGTGCCCTGCCGGCAGTTTGCCAGGTGATTCTTCACCACGGCATGGACAGCAGTCTCATTGGGTTCGATCCCGAACACAGCTTCTGCCAGTTCGACCTCGCCCACCTGCTTGCCAGTGATATCATACAGATTAGCCTTAGGCATGATGGTACTCTCTCCTTTCCCTTATCTTGTTCTTGCGGAAGCCTTCTGCGGGTTACGACCGGAAGCCTTCTGCGGGTTGACGCTGATGCCAGCTGCGCCAGTGTGGACGACATTGACCTTAGCGGTGCTCTTCAGGAATACCACGCCGCCCTTGGGGCCGGGGATGGCGCCGCGGACTGCGATCAGGTTGATCTCAGGATCGACCTGGACGACTTCCAGGTTCTGAATGGTGACCTGTTCGTTGCCCATCTGGCCGGCGCCGATCTTACCCTTCCGGATACGGGAAGGCGTAGAGGTGGAGCCCATGGAGCCTGCGTGACGATGGACGGGGCCGCCGCCGTGGCTCATGGGGGTGCGGTGTGCGCCGTGGCGCTTGATGACGCCGGCAAAGCCCTTGCCTTTGCTGATGCCGGTGACGTCGATGCGGTCGCCGATGGCGAAGGTGTCTGCCTTGAGCTCATCGCCCACGTTCAGAGATTCATAGTTGTCCAGTTTGAATTCCTTCAGGACTTTCAGGTTGCCGACGCCTGCCTTTGCCAGGTGACCCTTCTGGCCACGGGTGAGGTGCTTGTCGGTGGTGGGCATGAAGCCCAGCTGTACGGCCTCGTAGCCGTCTTTTTCGGCGGTCTTCTTCTGCACGACACTGCAGGGGCCCGCCTCGATGACGGTAACGGGCACGACCTTGCCGTCGGCGTCAAAGATCTGGGTCATGCCGACCTTTTTGCCGATGATTGCCTTTTCCATACGGTTGTTTCCTCCTTGGTATAGGTTATTGGTTGAGAGTTTTCAAAAAATCTGATGATTTTTTGAGCAAGTCAGAACTGCGTTCGATTCGTTGTCGGCGAACCGTGCGATGGCTTTTGGGTGAAGCCGATGACCTCTCAACATGACCCCCCCGACTCGCAAGCCGCCGGGGAACGGGTTCTACAAACAGTAAAAAATGTGTGGTTCCGATCTCATGTTCCGGAACCTGACTGAAACGCTGCTGTGGAAATTACAGCTTGATCTCGATTTCCACGCCTGCGGGCAGCTGCAGCGCCATCAGGGATTCGACCGTCTTGGGAGTGGGGTTCTGGATGTCGATCAGACGCTTGTGAGTCCGGCGCTCAAACTGCTCACGGCTATCCTTGTACTTGTGGACAGCGCGCAGGATGGTGACGATCTCTTTCTTGGTGGGCAGAGGGATGGGGCCGGAAACGCCAGCGCCGGTGCGCTTTGCGGTTTCCACGATCTTCTCTGCACTCTGGTCGATCAGCTGATGGTCATAAGCCTTCAGACGGATGCGAATCATCTCTTTTGCCATGATTGGGTTTCCTCCTAACATTTCGTACGTTCGTTGTACATGACCAGGATGTTTTCTGAGCCGGGTCAAGCTGCGATTTTGAATACGCTATGCCGTGTGTATCACTCCGGGTCATAGAGAAAGCCGACACAACTTGCCGGCTGCCTGCCATACCACGGCGATATACCGCCTTGGCATAACAAAAATCTCAGCCGCCCAGAATCCAGCCCGGACATACTCGGCGGAAGTTACCGGATCGCTCCGCAATCTCCCGCGTCATCGCATAGTGTGCCTATACAGCACACCTTTGCTATCATACACCAAAGGCAACCCCCGCGTCAAGGACTTTTTTGCGTTTTTTCTCCGTCGAACTCCACAAATCCCCCGTCTGAACTACGCCACTTGGCGTACAAGGCGAGATATGATATAATTTCAGCAATCCTACCACAACGACCATGCTTTTATACATTTAATATATAGTAACACACACGACCTACGGAAAGGAGTCCCTTCCTGCCTATGACAAACCCGAACCCCCGCTGGCGTCCCATGACCGGCCAGCTTCCCATCGTGGGCATCGCCCCGCCCCTGAAAGCCGCCTTCGCCCCCAGCGCACCCGGCACCCTGGCCATCAAAGCCCGTTCCGGTGCCTCCCTGCCCAGCGGCAAGCTGGTGCTCATCGCCACCTCCAAATCCCAGACCGCCCACTGGTATCAGGACGGCCAGGTGAAGGACGGTGTGCTCAACGTGCCCATGGAGGGCTTTGAAGCGGTGACTGCCAGCGCTCCGGAGACGGACTGGACGCTGACCCTGGGGCAGATCACCGAAAAGGGCCTCATCACCCGCCGCCTGCAATACAAAGCCCTGGAAAAGCGACTGCAAGGGCTGAACCAGTACTTCCACGACGCCCGCGACCTGACCGTTCCGCCGGTGTACCAGTTCGCCCAGAACGACCAGCCCTATGAAGCCCTCCCCTGCCAGATGGGGCGGGAAGGCGCGCTGCTGCTCCAGGCCATCCCAGTCCAGCGGCACTACTTCACCACCGTAGCCTGTCGCGCCGCCGACCTGTCCATCCAGGACGGCAAAGTGACCCTCACCGCCCTCTGCCCCAAAACGTTGGAACCTCCCATCGGTTTCTCCATCCTCCCCGCCAGACCCACCAGCCACCCGGTCATCATCTTCGCTCCCGCCACCCCGGTGGGCGACTACGAAAAGACCCACAAAGTCACCGGCACCCTGGACTTAAACGACCTGCC
The DNA here is from genome assembly GCA_934565425.1 of uncultured Oscillospiraceae bacterium. Taxonomy (GTDB): domain Bacteria; phylum Bacillota; class Clostridia; order Oscillospirales; family Oscillospiraceae; genus Onthomonas. The sequence goes on along the minus strand of CAKTHW010000019.1, from coordinate 19,582 downwards.
GGTGGACACAGACAGCCCCTATTGGCTCACCTGCGTCCTGGGCATGGACGGCGACATCCCCCTCCACGCCCCCCTGACCCTCACCGAAGGCCCCAGCGCCGTGGCCGTGGCAGAACAGGCGGAAGGTCATCCGGTGGTCACCCAGGACGGCTGGAACTGCTATCTGTACTGCGGCATGGAGCACCGCCCCCTGTTGGCCTGGCGGCAGCTGCCTCCCGGCGACGTGCCTGCGGCGGAACCGCTGACCCAAGCCCTCCCCGTCCAGTGGCAGACCCAACCCGGTTGTTTTGCCCGTCACAAGGGCGGCCACGACTGGCAGTGGGAGCTGGAAGTCCCCGGCCGGGATTTCAACGAAACCCAGGAGCTCCTCCTCTGCCTCATCCACGAGAAGGGCACCGCCAAGGTGTTCTGCCCCGTCACCGTCACCGGTCAAGCGGGCAACGGCACCCTCTTGCAGGCAGACCTGACCAACCTACAGCATCAGGTGGAGTCCTGCCGCCGCACCAACTGGCAGGCCGTCCTGCTGGCACGGCAGAACGACACCTGCTACGTCCTGCGCCTGCTGGACCCCACCCGTCCCCCGGTGCGCAACAAGCGCAAGCAGACCACCTTCAACTTCTTCGGCTCCAACTACGACAACCCCATCGGCCAGATGCCCTTCGCCGGCCACACCGTGGAAGCCGCCCCCTTCTGCACCCTCCTGGGCGGCTGGCAGATCGCCGTGGCCGACCAGCACCTGCGCTACTACGCTCACTTCGACTGCCGTGCCCTCTTCGGCGGCATCCGCTTCGGCTCCCTGCGGCTCATCGTCCGCTGTCCCCAGGTGCAGGGCGGCAGCTGGACTGGGGTCACCCTGACCCACCGGTACAAGCTGGAATCTGACCGGCAGGAGTATTTCTTCCCCCTGAAAAAGCTGAAATGGGACAAAGACCACTACATCGCCATCGCCAGCGTCCCCCTAAAGCAGTTCGCCTTCTCCCCCCTCTATTGGGACATCCGCATGACCTTTGAAAAGGACGGCGTCCAGTACTGGAGCTCGGTGAAAGCCTCCTTCCGCTCCACCCAGCACTATTGGAAGGATCTGGCCTGGAACGTGGGCATCAAGGGTCTGTTCTTCGGGGACAGTCTCCGCCTGGACAAGGACAACCAGCTCTTCCTCTACCGCACTGTGGGCAACCGCTTCGCCCTGGTCTATCAGGAGTACTCCCCCTACACCGGCTTCCTCTTCCGCTGTAAGGAACGCCTGGCCATGGCTCTGTACTACCTGCGGCGGAAATCTCTGCTGAAACAGAGCATCTACCTGACCTATGAAAAATACTGCTGTATGGCACAGGACAACGGCTTCTACTTCTTCCAGTACTGCATGGAGCACAACATGGAGCAGGCCATGAACCGGAAGATCTACTTCGTCATGGACAAAAAGGCGGCGGACTACAAGAACCTCCTGCCCTACCGGGATCACGTCATCCAGTTCATGAGCCTCAAGCACATGATCTACATCCTGGCCGCCCGCCTGCTCATCTCCAGCGACTCCAAAGCCCACGCCTACGCCTGGCGTGCCAAGGAGAGCGTCATCCTGCCCCAGGTGACCAAGAACAAACGCCTGGTCTTCCTTCAGCACGGGGTCATCGCCCTGAAACGGGTGGAGTTCTACCGCTCCGGCACCAACAGCGTCAACCTGTTCATCACCTCCAACCAGCGGGAGCACGACATCATCATCAACGAGCTGGGCTACCTGCCGGAGGAAGTGGTCATCACCGGCCTGGCTCGCTGGGACGTGCTCCGAGACAAATCCGCCCAGCAGGAAAAGACCCACATCCTGGTCATGCCCACCTGGCGGAATTGGCTGGAGGAGGTCTCCGACGAGACCTTCGTGGCCAGCGACTACTATCGCAACTACATGGCCCTGCTCAACTCCGACCGCCTGGCCAAGTTCCTGGAAGAGTACGACGTGTACCTGGACTTCTACATCCACCCGAAATTCCGGGAGTACATCAAGAACTTCTCCATCTCCGGCGACCGGGTCGCCCTCATCCCCTTCGGCTCCCAGCCCCTGAACGAGCTGATGATGGAGTGCAAACTGCTGGTCACCGACTATTCCAGCGTCTGTTGGGACGTGTACTACCAGGGCAAGCCGGTCCTTTTCTACCAGTTCGACCTGGAGCAGTACAACGAGACCCAGGGCTCCTACATCGACATGGAGACCGAGCTGTTCGGCGACCGTGCCACGGAACCGGAGCAGTTGTTCGCCCTGTTGGAGGAGGCGGCAGCCAATGGGTTCCAGTTGAAGGAGAAGTACGCGGAGATGCGGGAGAGTATGTACGCATACCTTGACCATAATAATAGTCAGAGAACTTGTGAAGAGATCCAGAAACGAAATTGGTGAACTTGAAACTGCCTCGGAAAAACGCTTTCCGAGGCAGTTGTTTTCTGAAAACAAGCCCCGCAGGGCCGCAGCGTTAAGAAAACTTGCCGGTGGCAAGTTTTTAGCGTAGGCCATGCCTGTTTTACAGGCATGGTGCGTTGGTTTCCCCTCCCCCCCGCTCCCCACCCCCACAAAGAACCATTTTCTTCCCACATCAAGTATATTCTCCCAGCCACCCGTCCACAATAGTGCCATGGAGGTGTGTTCCAATGAAAAAACGAACGATTTGGACCAAACTCGGCGACTTTCTGGAGGGGCGGGGCTTCTACATCGTCCTGGCGCTCTGTATCGTCGCCATCGGCGGTTCCGGCTACTATCTCTACCGGATGATCTCCCTCAGTGACCAGCTCTCCAACCAGACGGTCTCCGCCCAGGCCAGCGTCCCCGCAGAGGGCGCCGACCAGAAGACGGACACGGAGCAGGCCGTAGAGGACGCAGTGAAGGCCGCCGCCGACCGGGCAGCTGCCGCCAAGGCGAAGGCGGAGGAGAAGACCAAGGCCGCCACCGCCAAGACCCAGGAGAAAGACCCCACCAAGAGCGCCCAGGGCGACCAGGATTTAGAGGCCAAGCCCTCCAAGGACGCCAAGACGGACAAGACCAAGACCGCCACCGGCACCCCTGCCGCCAGCTGGAACTGGCCGGTGACCGGGAAGGTGGTGGCCACCTTTTCCACCAACAAGCTCTCCTACAACCAGGCACTGGAGGACTGGCGTGCCCACACGGGCATCGACATCAGCGCTCAGGTAGGGGACATCGTGGCATCCGCCTGTGACGGCACCGTCATCGCCGTCCAGGAGAACGTGATGCTGGGGCAGACGGTGACCATCCAGACGGCGGACAAGCTGAAGGTGACCTACGGCAACCTGGCCGCCCAGGTGCCCGTCAAAGCCGGTGACACGGTGAAGGCCGGTCAGACCATCGGCAACGTGGGCAAGACCGCCGCCGGGGAGGCACACGACAAGGCGTGGATCCACCTGGCAGTGGAGAAGGACGGAAAGGCCGTCGATCCTAAGCCGTATCTGAAAGCGAAAAAGTGATCGGACGAAAAAATCGGGACTTCGCATGAAGTCCCGGTTTTGTTTTTTAATAATCGTCGTCCCGCAGCTCCCGCATGGCCTCACCAGCGGTGTCGGCGGAAAAGAGGAACTGGCCTTCGGGGGAATAAACTTCTACGTGTCCTCTTACATATCTCAATTCTACATCATACATGGGGTCAGCCCTCCTGTTTCGTTTTTGTTGTCTTTATTATAGGAAAGTTGGTGGGTCAAAAAACGGACAGGCAGCGCATGATAAGGGAGAACCCCCGGCGAGGGTTCTCCCTCTTGCCATTTGCGTGCAAATGGCAATTCACCCTCTCCTGCGCTTTCAAGTGCAAGGGGTATTTCGCTGACTGCGGTCAGCGACCAAGGGCTTTGCCCCTGGACCCCACTTCCTTTTCTCACTTTGTATAAGTTCGATTGAGCCAAATCACAGATTTGGAATCTCACTTATCAGAGAAGTAAAAGGAAGCGAAAAGAAGCTTAAATTGCCCTGCGGGGCTTGACCCTCAAAATGCGACCAAAAATTGTCACGCTCTCCGGTAAGATGGAAGAGAACCACTACAACATTTCATAAGGAGGTACTCTCATGCATCCCTGGCACACCCTTTCCACCGGACAGGTGTTGGAGCAGCTGCGTGCCGACCCGGTATCCGGCCTCTCCCCTGCCGACGCCGCTCAGCGGCTCCAACACTACGGCTTCAACCAACTCCAACAGCCCCCCCAGCCCTCCTGGGCGCTCCGCTTCCTGAACCAGGTCAAGGACCCCATGGTGCTGGTCCTGCTGGCCGCCGCCGCCCTCTCCCTGATCTCCAGCCGAGGCCGGGACTGGCTGGATGCAGTCATCATCCTGGTCATCGTCCTGGTCAACGCCGGCATCTCCCTCTCCCAAGAGTCCAGCGCCCAGCGGGCTCTGGACGCCCTCCGGCAGATGAGCGCCCCGCAGGCGCGGGTCATCCGCAACCACCAGCTCCGCCGCATGGACGCCGCCCAGCTGGTGCCCGGCGACCTGATCCAGCTGGAAGCCGGTGACCTGGTGCCTGCCGACGCCCGACTGCTGGACTGCGCTGGCCTGAAAGCGGACGAGTCCGCCGTCACCGGCGAGTCCCTGCCCGTCACCAAGGACGCCCACGCCACCCTCTCCGAAGACACCCCCCTGGGCGATCGCACCAATCTGGTCATCGCCTCCTCTATCATCACCGCCGGACGAGCCACCGCCGTGGTCACCGCCACGGGCATGGACACGGAGATGGGCAAGATCGCCACCCTGCTCCTGGGGCAGAAGGAAGTGGACACCCCCATGCAGCGAAAAATGGTGGAGATCTCCAAAAAGCTCTCCCTCCTCTGCCTGGGCGTCTGCGCCATCCTCTTTGGGGTGGGACTGCTCCAAGGCAAAGCCCTCCTGTCCATGCTCCTCATCGCCGTCTCCCTGGCCGTGGCCGCCATCCCGGAAGGCTTGCCCGCCATCGTCACCATCGTCCTGGCTCTGGGCGTCCAGCGCCTGGCCGCCCGGCACGCCATTGTAAAGAAGCTGCCTGCCGTGGAGACGTTAGGCTGTGCCAGCGTCATCTGCAGTGACAAGACCGGCACCCTCACCCGCAACCAGATGACCGTCACCAACCTGTGGACCCCCACCCCCAAGGGCAAGGAGCTGGCTCTGGTCATCGGCGCCCTCTGCTCCGACGCCACCCTGAACTCGGACGGCAGCTGTGCCGGTGACCCCACCGAGACCGCCATCGTCCTGGCCGCTCAGGAGCAAGGGTACGACAAAAACCAGCTGGAACAGGAGTTCCCCCGGGTGGCGGAACTCCCCTTCGACTCCACCCGCAAGCGCATGACCACCGTCCACCCCAAGCCCGGCGGCGGCTACCGCATCATGGTCAAGGGCGCGGCAGACGTGCTGCTCTCCCGCAGCACCCACATCCTACGCCAAGGCGTCCAGCCCCTGGACGAGGCCGCCCGCATCCAGGTGGAGGACGCCAACGCCCAGATGGCCAACCAAGCCCTGCGGGTGCTGGGACTGGCTTATAAGGAGGTGTCCCGCCTGCCGCGGGTGTCTGACTTTGGCGAATTGGAGCAAAACCTCACCTTCATCGGCCTGGTGGGCATGATCGACCCACCCCGCGCCGAGGTGAAAGCCGCCGTCCAAGCCTGCCACCGGGCGGGCATCCGTCCCGTGATGATCACCGGCGACCACAAAGCCACCGCCGTGGCCATCGCCCAAGAGCTGGGCTTCTGGCAGAACGGCGACCTGGCGCTGACCGGTGCCGATCTGGATTTTCTGCCGGAAGAGCTGTTGGAGGAGCAGATCACCCGTTGTTCCGTCTTCGCCCGGGTTTCCCCAGAGCATAAACTGCGCATCGTCCAGACCCTGCAACGAGCCGGACAGGTAGTCGCCATGACCGGCGACGGGGTCAACGACGCACCTGCCCTGAAAGTGGCCGACATCGGCTGCGCCATGGGTCAGACCGGCACCGACGTGGCCAAAGGGGCGGCGGACATGATCCTCACCGACGACAACTTCTCCACCATCGTGGCGGCAGTGGAACAGGGACGGGGCATTTATGCCAACATCCGCAAGAGCATCCACTACCTGCTCTCCTGCAACATCGGCGAGATTTTTACGCTCTTCCTGGCCACCGTCCTGGACTTCCGCCAGCTCCCCCTCATCCCCGTCCAGCTCCTGTGGCTCAACCTGGTCACCGACTCCCTGCCCGCCCTGGCGCTGGGGGTGGAGCCGGTGGAGGAGGACGTAATGGAGCAGCCGCCCCGACCGGCCAACGCCTCCCTGTTCTCCGGCGACTTCTCCTTCCAACTGGCCTGGCAAGGGGTGCTGGTGGGGCTGGTGACCCTGGCGGCCTACTTCTTGGGCGAGTACATCCTCTCCGACCCCGGCGAGACCTACCAAGCCGCCAACACCATGGCCTTCTCCACCCTCACCCTCTGCCAGCTCTTCCACGCCTACGACGTTCGCAGCGACCACCGCTCCATCTTCGAGATTGGCATCCTCTCCAACCCCTCCATGACCCGCGCCTTCCTGGCCGGAGCGCTCCTGCAATGCGCGGTGCTCTTGCTGCCGCCGTTGCAGACAGTCTTTTCGGTGGTGCCCCTGAACGCCGCCGAATGGCTCACCGTCCTGGCCCTGTCCGTCACCCCCACCGTGGTCTGTGAGGGCGTGAAATACCGCCGCCGCAGGGCACGCACCCATGCCCGCCGCCTGGTGCGCCACCGGCCCCGTCGGTTTGCACCGTGAGGGGGCGTGCGCTGTGTATGCACATCTGTCGTCGTTTCCAGAACGTTCCTGGGCAAGAGAATGCAGTCTGGTGAAATAGCGGGGAAAAGGGGGCGTTTTCTGTAAATTTCGGCGTTTTTTTCTGCCGTTGCTCTTGCAAAATGGAAAGCACCTTGCTAAAATGGAAAAGCTAAATGAAAAGCGAATTTATCACAAAGGAGTTGTTCAATCTTGGATCGCTTTTTCTGGATTGGGTTCCTGGGATTCGCTCTGGCTATCATCTTTGCCCTGCTTCAGGCAAAGAAAGTCATGGGCTTTTCCGAAGGTACCGAAAAGATGCAGAAGATCGCCGCTAACATCCGTCAGGGTGCGAACGCCTATCTGAAGCGTCAGTACACCACCGTGGCAAAGGTCTTTGTCGTGGTCTTCATCCTGCTCGTCATCATCGCTTTCGCAAGCGGCGGCAAGATGCTCTCTAAGTTCACCCCCTTCGCCTTCCTGACCGGTGGCATCTGGTCTATGCTGGCAGGTCTGGTGGGCATGAAGATCGCCACCAATTCCAACGCTCGTACCGCTCAGGCCGCTTCTGAAAGCCTGAACAAGGGCCTGCGTGTCGCCTTCTCCTCCGGTTCCGTCATGGGCTTCACCGTCGTCGGCCTGGGCATGCTGGATATCTCCATCTGGTTCACCCTGCTGTACTTCGTGTTCGGCATCCAGGATCCTGTTCAGCTGGGCAACATCATGGTCATGAACGGCATGGGCGCTTCCTTCATGGCGCTGTTCGCCCGTGTCGGCGGCGGCATCTACACCAAGGCTGCTGACGTGGGCGCTGACCTGGTTGGTAAGGTCGAGGCCGGTATCCCCGAAGATGACCCCCGTAACCCCGCTACCATCGCCGACAACGTGGGCGACAACGTGGGCGACGTGGCCGGCATGGGCGCTGACCTGTATGAGTCCTATGTCGGCTCCATCCTGGCTACCTTCGCTCTGGGCGCTACCGCTGGCTATGGCTTCGAAGGCATCCTGCTGCCTGTCGCTCTGGCTTTCGCTGGCATCGTCTGCTCCATCCTGGGCTCCTTCCTGGTCAAGACCAAGGAAAATGCCACCCAGAAGTCCCTGCTGACCAGCCTGCGTACCGGCACCTATGTGGCTGCCATCCTGTCCGCAATCTGCGCAGCAGTCCTGTGCTATGTCATCCTGGCTGAAAACTGGCTGGGCGTGTTCATCGCTATCCTGTGCGGTCTGGTCGGCGGCTGTGCCATCGGCTACTTCACCGAATACTTCACCTCCGACAGCTACAAGCCCACTCAGGAGCTGGCTGCTACCTCTGAGACCGGTTCCGCTACCATCATCATCGGCGGCCTGTCCCTGGGCATGAAGTCCACTCTGGCTTCCATCCTCATCGTTGCAGCAGCTGTTCTGATCAGCTACTTCGCAGCAGGCGGCACCAACACCATCATCGACGCTGCTGGCGCATTCACCCCTGAATTCAACAAGGGCCTGTATGGCATCGGCATCGCTGGTGTCGGCATGCTCTCCACCCTGGGCATCACCCTGGCCACCGACGCTTACGGCCCCGTGGCCGACAACGCCGGCGGCATCGCTGAAATGAGCGGCCTGCCTGAAGAAGTCCGTGACCGTACCGACGCTCTGGACTCCCTGGGCAACACCACCGCAGCTACCGGCAAGGGCTTCGCCATTGGCTCCGCTTCCCTGACCGCTCTGGCTCTGCTGGTCTCCTATGTCAACATCGTTCAGGAAAACACCGATGAAGTGCTGAACTTCACCCTGACCAGCCCCACCGTTCTGGTCGGTATGTTCATCGGCGCAATGCTGACCTTCGTCTTCTCCGCATTCACCATGAGTGCCGTGCAGAAGGCCGCACAGTCCATCGTTATGGAAGTGCGCCGTCAGTTCCGCGAGATCAAGGGCATCATGGAATATGAAGCCGATCCTGATTACGCAGCATGCGTCAGCCTGTGTACCCAGGGCGCCCTGCATGAAATGGTCGTCCCCGCACTGCTGGCTATCATCGTCCCCATCCTGACCGGCCTGATCATCGGCCCCACCGGCGTCGTTGGTCTGCTGGGCGGCGTCTCCGTCACCGGCTTTGCCATGGCCGTGTTCATGTCCAACGCAGGCGGCGCATGGGACAACGCAAAGAAGTACATCGAAGCTGGCCACCACGGCGGCAAGGGCTCTGACTGCCACAAGGCCGCTGTCGTAGGCGACACCGTTGGCGATCCCTTCAAGGATACCTCCGGTCCTTCCCTGAACATCCTGATCAAGCTGTGCTCCACCGTTTCCATCGTGTTCTCCGGCCTGATCCTGGCTTTCCACCTGATGTAATCTAACCGTTACAACAACGGATACGTTCAAACATCCAACCACCCCGACACCATCGTGCCGGGGTGGTTTTTTGCGCTTTCTCAAAACGGAGGCAGAGCCTTGCAACCACCACCCACCCCCCGGCTCTCTTGTGCAAAGGGAGCTGTCAGCGCAAGCTGACTGAGGGATTGTCAAACCCATACCACCACACAAGCAAGGACAAGCTCCTGCATCACTGTTCGAAAAGTACAAAATAACGCTCCGATTGTGTCTTCTCACACCCCGCCCGCCTATGTTATGATAGTAAAAACACCACAGAGAAAGGAAGTGCCCCCATGGTCACCCAAGTCGCCCCCAACCTCTACCGCATCCCCGTCCCCCTGCCGGGGAATCCCCTCAGGAACCTGAACGCCTACCTCATCCGCGGCGACCGGAACCTGCTGGTGGACACCGGCTTCCGGCAGGAGGAATGCCGGACGGCTCTGAAAGCCGGCCTGGCAGAGCTGGGCGTGGACATGGCCAACACGGACATCTTCCTGACCCACCTCCACTCCGACCACACCGGTCTCGCCCCCGAGCTGCTCAGCCCCACCAGTCGCCTGTTCGTCGGCGACGTAGACCGCCAGCGCCTGCCGGGACAAATCCCCCACAACGGCGTCCGTTGGGGGTATTTCGATGAGCTGATGGCCGCTCACGGCTTTCCGGTGGCACTGTTGGACGAGCTGACCCACACCAACCCTGCCCGTGTGCTGTCTCCGCCTCCCTGCGACCGATACGAGGGGGTCTTCGACGGGGACACCTTCGACTACGGCGGCTATCACTTCCAAGCCCTGGACACGCCAGGCCACACGCCGGGGCACATGGTGCTCTGGGAGGAGACCCACGGCATCCTGCTGCTGGGCGACCACGTGCTCTTCGACATCACCCCCAACATCACCGCCTGGCCGGGATACGACAACCCTCTGGGAGGCTACCTGCGTTCCCTGGAGCGGGTGCGGAAGCTGCCGGTGAAGCTGCCCCTGCCTGCCCATCGGACGGTGCAGAAGGGCTTTATCGAACGGGTGGACGAGATCACGCGCCACCACCAGCGCCGGTGCCAGGAAGTGCTGACCCTGCTGACCCGGGAGCCGGGTCTGAACGCCTACGAGCTGACCGCTCAGATGACCTGGCAGATCCGCTGCAAGGGCTGGGACGACTTCCCCGTTCCCCAAAAATGGTTCGCCGTGGGCGAAGCCATCGCCCACCTGGAATACCTGATGGAGCTGGGCAAGGTGCGCCGGACGTGGGTGGAGCCTTGCTGGCGGTATGAGGTGGTCGCTGAGTAAACGCAAAAAAACGCCCGGAACCGAATCGGTTCCGGACGTTCTACTGTTCTATTTCGTTGGCGCTCACGCGTCCTCTTCGCCGCACAGCTCGACGATGACGTTGGCGTAGATACGCGCCGCCTGCATGAGGGCAGACACTCTGGCACGCTCGTTGGCGCCGTGGAGGTGGGAGTCGAACTCCATGTCCCCCGCGCCGAAGGCCACGCCGCCGGGGATGTTGTGGACATAAGTGCCGCCGCCGATGGCCATGCACTTGCCTACCTTGCCGGTCTCCTCCTCATAGCAGCGGAGCAGCACCTGGACGAATTTGGAGTCAGCAGGCACCTGGTGCCCCGGTTCCATCTCGCCCTCTACGGTGAACCCGTGGCTCTTGCAGACCGCTTCCACCACGTCGGAGCAGTTCTCCTTGGTGGCACAGAGGGGCACGCGGGCGTCAAACTGACAACGGAACCCGGTGCGATCCATCTCGATGAGGGAGGGGCAGACGGTGATGCGGCCGGACGCTTCGTCGGCCAGGTCGATGCCCAGGGCGCTGCCGTGGTGGTCCTTGAAGGGGAACATCTTGGACAGGGCGTGGATGGCACGGGCAGAAGCCGTGTCCGCCAGGGGCAGCTGGGTGAGCAGGCAGAGCAGAGCGGTGATGGCGTTGGCACCTTCCTCCGGGGTGGAGGCGTGGGCATCTCGGCCGGTGCAGGTGATCTTCACGCCGCCTTCGATGTCCACCACTTCGATCTCGGTGCCGGTGACCCAACCGGTGGCCACAGCCAGAGGGGTAGTGGCACAGCTGGTGAGCTTGTGGATGACCGCTTCCGCTTTGCGGGGCACCACGTTGATGCGGATGCCGCCGTTGAGGGAAACCACCTGGGGCAGCTCAGGCTGGGCTTCCCATTTGCCGGTGATGACCGGGGTGTAGTGGCCTTTTTCGATGTTGATGACGGGGAATTCCGCGTCGGGAGAGAAGGAGCAGGGCGCGTAGGGCACGGTGGCATAGTAGTGGGCGATGTCCCGGGAGCCACTCTCTTCGTCGGTGCCCAGCACCAGCTTCACGTTGCGTTTCAGAGGGATGTTCAGGGCTTTGACGCACTCCATGGCCATCATAGCGGCAACCGCCGGGCCTTTGTCGTCATCTACCCCACGTCCATAGATCAAGTCGCCCTCCTGAACCAAGGTGTACGGATCGGTGTCCCACCCTTCGCCGGGTGCGACCACGTCCAAGTGCGCCAGGATATGCAGCTCGTCGGGGCAGTCATTCAAGTCTGCCGTGAGCACATATCCACCTTGGTTTTCCGCTCTCAGACCAGCGGCCTGGGCTTGGAGCAGAGCGACCTCCAGCGCTTTGGCTGGGCCTTCCCCGAAGGGCTGGCATGGGCCTGCGCTCTCGCCGCCGACGCTGGGGACTGCCACCAGGTCCGCGATTTGGCGCACCATCTGCTCTTCTTTGCCGGTAAACCAGGTTTCAATCGCGCGCTTCCATTGATTCATGGAGTTCCTCCTTTTGTTCTGCTATCTCGGACAGGTATTTGTAGACGGTATAACGGGAGACCCCCAACCGCTGCGAAATAAAAGGTACCGCCTTCCGGAAGGAGAAGGCTTCCCGCTGGTTGAGCAGGGCGATGACCTTGATACGATCCGCCTTGTTCAGTGCCCCCACCGGTTTGCCCACGATGGCCAGACATTCGTCCAAGATCTCACCCAGACGATTCTCCCCGTTGCGCCAGATGGCGCTCTTGAGGTCTTCCTCTGCCCGCATCAGGTCCACCAGGATACGGTTGGCGAAGACCAGGGAGGAGTAGTCGAAATTGATGCCCAGAGCGAGATTGTACTCGTCGGACATCATGTGAAAGGTAGAGCTCTTGATCTGCTGACCGGCAGGCGTGGTGGCGTAGAGGTTGACGAAATCGGTCTTCCGTGCCTCTTCATCCAGATCCTGTCCCACACCCATGATATCCATGGTGGAACCCACCTCACGGCCGGAGACGTGACCGTTGTAGATGGAGAGGATGGGGTGGTCGGGGACGCTCATGTCGTGTACCAGCGTCTCGCAGCTGGAGCCGAACATCTGGGCAATGCCCTTCGCGGTCCGGTCCAAAAATTCAAAGGCTTCCTCATAGGTCATCCGAATCCCCTCTTCCCTTCCTGTTCCCTCTGCCTCCTGCGGGCAGAGATGGATGAGTGTAAAATTTGTGATACATATTTTGTAATAGTATCATAGATTTTTGAAATGTCAATCTGACAGAGCCCCCTCCGAATCGCTTTCTCCGTTTTGCCCGATTTTGGACTTTTATGATGGTACTTTTCTGACGCTTCGTTCATTTTGCCGAAAACCCCGCCTCCCCCCTTTTCTCCCCTCTCCCTTCCTTACAAACCGAAGGAATGTGACAGGTGACACGTCTCATCCGACCCCCGATTTTGCCGTTTTTTTCGTCATTTTATGTGCATCCTACCCAATTTCACCCCATTTCCATTGTGCAAAAAGGCAAAACAAATTTTTGCACAAAAAAAATCCTTCAATCTGTGTCCAATTCCTTTTTCTTATGTTATAATAAATGCGGTGCAATTTGCGGCGGGTTTCGACCAGGACTTTCCGTCAAATTACCAAGCACCGCATTTGAACTCATGATACTTTATTCTGCGCATCCTCCGATGGTTCCGGGGCCCCCATTCCTCCCCCGCCCATCGGTCAGGCCGCCGGGACGCCGGGGAGCATCCGTCAGGTCGGCCTGTGCATCGCTCTGGTTCGAAGCGCCGTTCCCTTTGCGGAGGGAACGGGAATCGAACGCAAAGAAGAAGTAAGACAGTGAAAGGTAGGCATCACTCTATGACCAATTATCCGTACAAGACCCGTGAAGGCGGCGCAACCGTCACGGTTTTCGTCCCCTATGACTGCGGCAACCATTGCCCGTTCTGCATCAACAAGCAGGAATACGAGAACCCCGTAGGCTTCAGCCTGGAGAAGATCTGTGAATCCATCCGCACCATGGATGAGATCACCCCCAAGTGTGACTTCGTGTTCACCGGCGGCGAGCCCTTCGCTGACCTGGACGCCCTGCAGACCATGCTCGATCAGATCCCCACCACCCATCGCGTGTTCATCAACACCACTCTGCCCACCCTCCAGGGTGCGACCGAGGATGACCTGGTGGCGTTCACCGAGAAGAACAAGGACAAGATCACCTGCATCAACTGCTCCAGACACGTGGTGAAGTACGTCGCCGAATGCAGCGACGACATCTTCAGCCGTATCGCTGTGCCCGTCCGCGTCAACTGCGTGCTGTACAAGGATTATCCCAAGGAAAACCTGAAGCCCTACCTGGATCGCTTCAAGCCCTATGGCGTCTCCGTCCAGTTCCGCTTCGACTACACCGACACCACTCCCGAAAACCTGTATGAGGAAGAGTCCGACAAGATCCTGCACGACCTGAAGGACCTGTTCCACTACACTGGTATGGATGGCTGCCGTATGCGCTGCGGTTATCACTTCGATTATGACGGCATGGAACTGACCTATCATAAGACTCTGCCATACTCCACCATTCAGGAAGCAGACGAGAACGGCCAGACCTACCGCATCCTGTACGACATCATCGTCAAGCAGACCGGCGAGATCCATTCCGACTGGGATGGCACCGTGATGGATGTTGACGCTTATCGCAACGTTGTCTTTGAACCCTATGACCTGGTGGTTCGTGAAGGCTACATCAACGAGTAATTTTTGAATTGCATATCGAAAGAGCACTACCGTTTTGGTAGTGCTCTTTTTTCGTTCGTCGCTGGGTCTGTGGAAAAAGGTGTGGAAACTGTGTGAAAAACCCATCGAACTGCTTCCCCCGGGCTTGTTCCCGTTCTACTTTTGGCGTCCTAGGTTGGGAGCAGGTCGGAAGGCTGCGTGGGACAGGTGTGGAGAGAAAGGATTTTTTGAGGGTTTGTTTTTTCTCTCGGTCACGTTCGGTATCATGGTTGGTTTTAGGGTCAGTGTCGGTTCGGGTGGTCACCAGTGGTCAAGGTTTGGGGTAGGGTTTGCGTTCGTTGGTGCGACCCAATAAATAATCAACGCTGGTCTCGTAGAAATCGGCTAGCCGCATGAGCACTTCTACTGGAACCGCCCTTCTGCCCAACTCATAATAGGAATAGCTCACCTGCGTGCAATTCAAATAAGCCGCTACATCTGCCTGGGACAAATCATGGTCTTCTCTTAAATCGCGCAATCGGCTCCATTTTGCTTCCACGTTGTCCCCTCCCGGTTCAAGATAGGGACAGTATAGGTTAAAACAAAATGTTCTATTGATTTTTAAAACGGTTTGTTTTATAATAGAGCATATCCGCGGGAATTACTTCACGTTTGTCCGGCCAAGCAGATAATCCACGCTGACGTTATAAAAATCCGCCAGTTTGATCAAGATGGCGGTTGGAATATCATTGGTTCCTGTTTCGTATTTGGAGTAGCCTGTCTGGGACATCCCCAACATCTCCGCTACCTCCCGCTGGGTCAAGTCATTATCTTCCCGCAGCTCTCGAATCCGTCTATACAAGCGCATCACCTCGCCTGTATTATGGCTAATCCATTTTGGGTTATTGATTTTTAACCTGAAATGGGTTAAACTATTTGCCAGGAGGGATTTTCATGAATCGGAATCTGCAAGATTACCATGGTTTTTTCTGCGCCTTCTGCTACTATTACCGCGCTTATTACACCTGCGCCCTAGGCTACTTTTCGCCGCTCCATTACGGCTGCTGTGTCCGCTCCGAACACAGCTCAGAACAATACGAGACCCACGCCTGTTCCCAGTGGAGACCCAGCAACGGCGTATATAACCGTCCCGCGCCCCAATGCAAATTGACCCGCACTTGCCCCTTTTGCTATCCAGAGGCTTGACATTTCCCATCGGAAGTGCTAACGTATGGGATAACAGCACCGACGAGGACAAAAGCGGAGTTTCAAGTGCGGTACAGAGAACGCAGGCCAGCGGCTGGAAGCCTGCCACCGGACCCCCGTAAAACCACCTCCGAGCTGGGCGTCGAACTGAGTAAGACGCTCCGGGAAAGGCACGTTACAGCCAACGAAGCGGCGTTATGGGATCATAACGCAAGCAGGGTGGAACCGTGAGATAAGATTTTTTATCCCACCCCTGGTATTTGACCGGGGGTGGGTTTTTTACGTTCCCGAAATTCAAGCCCCGCAGGGCAATTTAAGCTTTTTTTGCTTCGTTTTCTTCTCGAAGAAAATGAAGTGGGGTCCAGGGGCAAGGCCCCTGGTCGCTGTCCGCAGACAGCGAAACTCCCCTGTGCTTCTAAAGCGCAGGAAGGGGTGAATTTCTGGCAACGCCAGAAAGAGGGGAAACCCTCGCCGGGGGTTTCCCCTGACTACCTGCTCCCGCTTCCCAACAACCCACGTTAAAAAACTTCTCTTACGATATACAAGGAGGAAAAGCATCATGGCTGACAATCAGTACACCTTTGAAAACGAACAGTATCGCAAGACTTACTGGCACACCTGTTCCCACATCCTCGCCCAGGCGGTCAAGCGTCTCTATCCCGACGTGAAGCTGGCCATCGGTCCCGCTATCGCCAACGGCTTCTACTATGACATCGACTCCCCCACCGCCTTCACCCCTGAGATCATGACTCAGATCGAAGCTGAGATGCGGAAAATTTGTAAAGAAAAGCTGAAGCTGGAACGTTTTGAGCTGCCCCGTGCAGAGGCTCTGGAACTGATGAAGGACGAGCCTTACAAGGTGGAGCTCATCAACGACCTGCCTGAAGATGCCATCATCAGCTTCTACAAGCAGGGTGAGTTCACCGACCTGTGCGCAGGCCCCCATCTGGACTCCACCGGCCGGGTCAAGGGCAACGCCATCAAGCTGACCGCCTGCAACTCCGCTTACTGGCGTGGTGACTCCAACCGTCAGGTCTTGCAGAGAATCTACGGCATCGCCTTCCCCAAGAAGGATGAGCTGGACGCTTATCTGAAGCAGATCGAAGAAGCTAAGAAGCGCGACCATCGCCGTCTGGGTAAGGAACTGGGTCTGTTCACCCTGATGGAAGAAGGCCCCGGCTTCCCCTTCTTCCTGCCCAAGGGCATGGTGCTGCGAAACACCCTGCTGGACTACTGGCGCAAGGTGCATAAGAAGTATGGCTATCAGGAGATCTCCACCCCCATCATCCTGAACAAGGAGCTGTGGCTCCGTTCCGGTCACTGGGAGCATTATAAGGACAATATGTACACCACCATCATCGACGGCGAAGATTACGCCATCAAGCCCATGAACTGTCCGGGCGGTATGCTGGTCTACAAGACCGAGCCTCACTCCTATCGTGACCTGCCCCTGCGCATGGCCGAACTGGGTCTGGTGCATCGTCACGAGCTGTCCGGTGCGCTCCACGGCCTGTTCCGTGTCCGCTGCTTCACCCAGGACGACGCCCACATCTTCATGACCTGGGATCAGATGGAGGAAGAGATTCAGAACGTGGTTCGTCTGTTCGATGAAGTTTACTCCGTCTTTGGCCTGACCTATCAGATCGAAGTGTCCACCATGCCGGAAGACCATATCGGCGATGAAAAGACCTGGGATTTCGCCACCGAGACCCTGAAAAAGGCCATCACCGACATGGGCAAGGAATTCGTCATCAACGAAGGCGACGGCGCCTTCTACGGCCCCAAGCTGGACTTCCATCTGGCCGACTCCCTGGGACGCACCTGGCAGTGCGGCACCATCCAGCTGGATATGCAGATGCCCGAACGGTTCGAGCTGGAATACACCGGCGCAGATGGCGAGAAGCATCGCCCCGTCATGATCCACCGTGTGGTGCTGGGCTCCATCGAACGGTTCATCGGCGTCATCACCGAGCATTTCGGCGGCGCTTTCCCCGCATGGCTGACTCCCGTTCAGGTCAAGGTGCTGCCCGTCACTGACCGTGCTGCTGCATACGCAGACGGCGTGGCAAAGGCGCTGGACGAGGCCGGCTTCCGGGTGGAAGTGGATCACAGAAGCGAGAAGCTGGGCTACAAGATCCGCGAAGCACAGACCATGAAGATCCCCTACATGGTGGTCGTAGGCGACAAGGACATGGAGAACCACACCGTTTCCATCCGCCATCGCACCGGCGAAGATCTGGGCGCTATGAGCCTGGACGCCTTCACTGCGCTGCTGAAGGAGGAAGTGGACACCATGGCCATCAAGTAAACTCTGCGCATAATAAAACTGCCTCGGAAGGTTCCGAGGCAGTTTTTTACGTCTAATAGGTGTCCTCCTTAACGGTGTCCACGTCACCCTCTTGGATGTTCCCGCCGATCCATTTGTCGATCAGCGCCCGTGTCTTGGTGCAGCTCTTGGGAACGCTGAAAGAATAACTATCCGTCACGCTCAGCTTGGACTGCTTGCCTGGGTCGAATACCCCTGCATCGCTGCTGTTCTGAATCAGCGTCTTTAGCTTCTCCGGCCAGTCCGTCCCTGCCCAATCGCCGTCCACATCAATGTAATAGTTCGTCTGGCCGATGGTGCTGACCGTCTCCGGATACGTCCAGCGAAAGCGGTCGCTGTTCAGCTCACGGAGGAAGGTGTTCCACACCTGCTTTTTCTGCTTTGCAGTCAGCTCCTTCCCCGGTTCCCCGTGGAGGGACGCACCGCCCTTCTCATCCTCCGACTCCACCCGCACATTCTCTACCCGCTGAGGGGTGTAGAAGTCCAGCATAGTAAACGCCTGGATTTCATCCAGGTGTACTACATCCGCCATGGCACGCAGCAGCTCCGGCGTGCTGTGCGGCTCGGTGGTGTAGTCATTCAGGTCGCCCAAGTCCTGATCGCGGCCGGGGAGGATGTAGTTGCGCTCCAGCTCCTCCCCATTCTTCAGGGTATAGGTCAGCAGGCAGTGGTAGTCCCCTTCCTCTCTCACAGGCAGATAGGGCGCCTGGTACTGGCTGAGGATGGTCTGGTGCAGCGCCTGCACGGTCTGGATGCTTTTCGACTTCTGGAGCTTCGGCTCCACAGAGAAGGAGTCCACGTTGTCTTTATACAACACATCCTCGTCCTCCGGCAGCACGGTATCCACGGTCAGGCTTCTGGTGCGGCTATAGAGATACGTCTCTTTGGAGTCATCAAAGTGGTAGCCGGGCAGATCGACCCGAATGTAGTCCACGTCCCCCTCCGCCGGAATACGATTGACATAACCCAGGCCGCCGGTGGCCAATCCCACGAAGAACACAGCCATGGCCACAGCCAGTGCAGCGTAATAGAGCAGGCTGCGGGGCAGCTCCCGAACCTCTCGCACCCAGACCACCTGCGTGATCACATGGGTCAGCCCCGAGGCCAGGACAGCAGTGAGGTAAAAGACCACGTTGCTGCCGCTGAGGTTGCCAAAGAACAGGGCGCAGCCCAGTCCCACGGCGCCGGAGATGATAAAGCGGATGACGATGCGCAGGCCAGGGTAGGAAAAGTTGTTCTCCGCCGCCTCACTCTTACGCTTCCGGTAGACCAGGATGCAGCCGGTCAACAGAACGGCGGTGACCAGCACCCACCAGAGGATGAACCAGACCGTCACGCCATTGCCGCCCAAGGAGCCGCTGCTGTCATAGGTCGGGTCGCCAAACAGCGCCGCAGACAGGAACATCCCTCCGCCCACCGAATCGGGCACGAACAGCGCCAGATAGGGAGTCAGGGCGGTGAGCACCGCTCCAGAGGCCACCAGCTGAGAACCGGGCAGGCTCCCCCGAATGATGGCAGCGCCGCAGGTGACCAGCAGGGGCCAGCCCACAGTGAGCAGGATTCCAGCGATGACCGCTCCGCTGACCGTGCCGCAGGCCACCAGCAGAAAGACGGTGCCGCAGAGAGAGGCCGCCAGGAGCAGGAGCAGATAGCCCAACTGCCCCAAAAGCCAGCAGATGCTGTACTCCGCCCCCATCGCCATATCCACCACGCCGCAAAGGAGCAGGTTCAGGACGGCAACGCCGCCCAACACAGTGCCGATGGCCGCCATGTTCCCCAGCAACAGGGGCGTGCGGCGGATGGGCAGGGCGTGGAACAGATCTACACTGCGCCGCTTGTGCATATACTGGAAGGTTTGAATGGCGCTGACGACCAAAAACACCAGCAGGAGCGGGATCAGGATGGTGGCCATCCCTGTCATCAGGTTCGCCTGGATGGTTCCGGCGAACTGCTTGAGCAGGTAGGCGTGGCTTACATTTTCCCCCAGCTCCGAAGGGTTGTCAAAATAATCGTGATAGCTCCGGACGCTCTTACAC
>CAKTHW010000018.1 GCA_934565425.1 uncultured Oscillospiraceae bacterium | reverse complement strand
CCCTCTTTCGTAGCTTTGTTGCCGCTGATCTCGCCGCCCCGCATGTTGAGCGTCGTCACCTGATTTGAATCTTGGCGTAGGCAGATCGCGCCGCCCCAGCGGCTTGCGGTATTCTTGTTGATCTTCACGCTGTCGGAAATATTGATGGTGCCCCAGCCCATCAGAATGGCACCGCCGTCCCGACTGGACGTATTGCCGGCAAGCTCTGCACTGCCGGAAATGTTGATTTTGCCGCAGCCGCGCATGTAGATGGCGCCGCCGCCGGCATCTTTGCTGTTTTGGGTCGCTGTATTCCCAGAGATGGTGCCGCCGGTCATCTTAATAGTGCCGCCGGTGGTGGAGAAGAACGCACCGCCGTTCTTGGCCGTGTTATCCTTAATCGTGCCGCCGTACATATTGAAATTTCCACCGGTAGCGTTCGGCTTGTTTGGCGCAAAGTTCTGGAAAATAGCGCCGCCGTAGTTCCCGCCGACGTTGTCGGAAATCTCGCCGCCGTACATGTTGAACACGCAATTCTTGTCATCCAGAGCGATGGCTCCGCCGCCACCACTGCCGGTGACTTTGCCGCCAGTGAGCTTGCCGCCGAACATATCAAAGGTGCTTGTGTAGAGGTAGACGCAGGCGCCGCCCCAGACATTTTTTGTCGCGCCCTTGAAGGTGCCGCCGCCCTGACAGTCGCAGAGAACGAGGCGGCCGCCATTTTTGACCTGAATCTTACCGCTGCCGTTACTGGAGAGGGTCTTGCCGTTCAGACACAGGTAAAGTGTTTTACCATCCACCGTCAGATGGCCGCCGAGTGTGGCATTCCCCGTCAGGTAAACGTAGGCGACATTGTCGGTATACTTAATATCTGTTCCGTTCCACGCCGTGTATGTCACATCGGAATGGCTCGTATGTCCGCCCGCACTGATACTGCCCCCGCAAGAACAGTGCGTATGCGTCGCCTGAACCGCTACCGCCTTGTTATTGGCCGCCGCCTGGACAGCGACCTGGGATTTTGCCGGAGCGGTGGGGTCCTCTGCCGGTTCAGTCGCTTTCGACTCCTCCTGGGCTTTCTCCTGAGGGTCTGCCGGCTCCTGGGTATCGTTGGGTTCGTTCTCCTGTTTGGCTTCGTACTTTGCGCAATCCTCCAGGGCAGCGTCTTCTGCGCCGCAAGTGGGACACTCTGGGTTCTGCGCTTCCGCCGTACAAGCGGCTGTGCAGACGCATCCGCTTGGTTCCTCGCCCTCGGCAAAGACAGCCGAAGGCAACGTTGTCAGCAGCATCCCGCAGACCAGCAGGATGCTGAGCCATCGTTTCTTCATATGCGTTCCTCCTTTTCTTCTGATATCGTCATTGGGTTTCCCTTTCTCACTCTGTACCGGATGCACAGCATGGTCACCACCACTCCCAACACGAAAGCGGCGATGCCCACCAGGATGTATGCCCCCGCACCGTCCCGCAGCAGCACCGCACTGTAGCTGCCCGCGACGGTGGATACCCCCGGCGTCTGTACGCCCTGCAACAACCAGACGATGCCTGCCAGCAAACACAGGCTCGTCCCAGTCAGGCTGGAGCGAATCCGTCGTTCTCTCCGTTTTCTCTTTTCCCGCACCCTGCGGTGTATTTCCCGCGCCCGGATCTCCGTTCTCCCGGTCATGTCAACCCTCCTCCCCTTGTTTGATCGGTCGGTGCGCTGTCAGGGGCTGTCGTCCCCTCTCTACTACCTAAAAGACCGTTTTCGCCAAATCCTTTCACCCAAACGAGAAAAAAGTTGAAAAAAAGACCGCCCTGCATCCAGGGTGGTCTTTTGCAGCACGTCATTCCAGTGCGATATTCCGTTTTAACAGCAGCCGTTTGGTCAAAAACAGAACGGTGATGAGCAGGGACGGGAACAGGTAGCCCGCCGTCCTCCACGGTCCCTGGGCGGTGACCAGCAGGTTGTAGATGGCGTGGAAGCCGATGCAGGCGCCTAAGATGCCCACGGTGCCGGTCAATGCCAGCCAGCGACGGCGGAACATATAGGAGATGCCAAAACCGGTGAAGATACCGCACAGGATGTGCAGTGCGCCGGCAGAGATGCCACGGATGAGCAGGAAGGTGAAGTTCGCCGCTCCGTTCTCCGCCAGGTAGCAGACGTTCTCAAAGGTGGCGAACCCCACCCCGATGGCGATGGCCACGCTGGGCAGCTCCTTGGCCTCCGGCTCAAAGATGAGAAAGAACAGCAACAGCGGCAGCAGCTTCATCACTTCCTCGCAGGCTGGGGTGATTTCGATGGCGGTCACAGTGGCGTCGGTGCCATAGCAGGCCATGAAAAAGCTGCTCACATAGGCAGACAGCAGGCAGACCCCCATGCCGATGGTCACGAAGAGGGTGAACCGGCGTCCCCGTCCCTCGGTGAAGAACAGGGAGAGGATGAGGGGGATGGCCAGGCAGAGGAAGACGTTTTCGATGTAGGTCATCCTGCCGTCACCTCCTTCCAACGCAAGGGGAGCAGCGCCACTAAGAATGTGGTGAGCGCCAAGTCCACGGCGAAATAGAGGTTGAAGTGAGTAAACTCAGCCATGATGCCGGAGATGGGGTACAGGGCCACCTGTAGGGTGAGCGCCGCCAGCATACAGGCGTCCAGCCACCGGAACCCAGGCTTTTGCCCCAGGCGACACCCGCTCAGGTAGGCGTTCCCGCCCACGGTCAGGGCGAAGAGGCCACAGACCAGCCAGGAGGGGCCAAAGATGCGGATGACCAGGATGCTGACCCCCAAAAACAGGGCGTAGAGGACAGCTGGCCACCGGAATCCCACGTGCAAGTCCTCCGTCCGCACGATCTGGAGGGAGAGGAAGAACAGGTAGGCCGCCAGCCAGGAGATCTCGGAGACGTAGAATACCTGGGGGACGGTGCCCATGATGGCCAGGTAGAGCACGTAGAAGAGGGTGCCCATGGCGAAGCAGGCGTAGCCGAAGGCCAGGATGAGGCAGCCCCGTTCCTTTCGCCGGACGGATAGGACGGTGGCCACCACGGCAGCGCTGAACAGCACCACCACCTGGAAGAGGTTGTCCACCAGCTCAAAGCTCATCGTCATCCTCCTTTTGCTTGTTGTGGCTGCGCATCCGGTACAGCAGCACCGTCACGCACACCCCCAGCAAAAAGCACAGCAGGCCCATGACGATGTAACCCAACGCCCCGTGGCTGCCCATCAGGCTGGCGGTACCGGCAGGGCTGTGGGACACGGGACTGGACAGCCGTTCCGGCATCCAAAGGCCCAGCCCCACCACCAACAGCAGGCACGCCGCCACACAGACGCCGTCCCACACCCGCTGTTTCCGTCTCTGTTGTGCTCGTTTCAGCTCCGCCGTCCGCTTTCGGATCAGGCGAGCCCGTTCTTCATTGGTACGCATGGTCAAATCGCTCCCGTTCCAAAATCCCTTTCAGGCTCTTCTTGCCCCGGTGCACCAGGTTAGTCACCTGCTGCTCGCTCTTCCCCATGACCGCCGCCGCACTCCGGTAGCTCATGTCCTCCAGATACACCAGGTACAACGCCTCCCGGTATTCCGCTTTCAGCTGCTCCAACGCGGCGTACAGCTGCCGATCCCGCTCGCTGCGGAGCAGTTCCGTGTCCGCCAGCCCGTCGCTCTGGGGTTCAAAAGGCAGCTCCTCCAGGCGCAGGAAGGGGATGCGGTGCTTCCGTTTGTGGCGCAAGGCCAGGTTGCGGGCGGTCTTGTAGAGGTACGCTTTGAAGCTGCCTGTCCCGTGGATGGGACGGGCTTTGGCGAAGAGCTGGGAGAAGGCTTCGATCATCAAATCCTCCGCCTCGTGGAGGTCCTTCAGATAGCCGTGGAGGTAGTACACCAGCGGGTCGCCGTAGCGCTCCACCAGCAGGTCGGCGGCCTGCTCCTGGCCGTCTAGGTACTGCCTATATGCCGCTTCATCCGAGATCATCTGACCGCCTCCTTCCTCACCAGCGCATACATATTACATCTATTATACTGAACTGTCGTCTTTTTTCAAGGATTCCAGACACAAAACGGGATGCTGCCCGACGACAGCACCCCGTTCTTTTCTCGTTTATTCCATTCCTGGCAAAACCTTTCTTTCATCACTGCTGGCTGGACGAGATGACCTTCACATCCCCAGCGCTGAACTTGGTCTCCCCTACCACGATATCCGTGATCTTAGCCACGTCGGACGCTTTCAGGTTGTTGTTCTTGGCCTTGACCACCACGCTGACGCTGTTGTCACCGATAAAGGCCACGCAGTCGGTGTAGCCCTTGGCAGTGACCAGGCTCTCGATCTTGGACTCCTGCAAGGTGGCCGAGGCCATGGCGGTGATGCTCTTGGAAGCGGCGTCCACGGCGTCCTTGCTGGCCTTGGGGTCGTTCACCGTCTTTTGCAGGATGGACAGGGAGTTGTCCCGTGCCTCCTCCCGGTTGATGCGGGCGGTGGCGAAGTAGTCGCCAGAGGTGGTCTTGGCGCTCTTGTCCGTGGCCTTGGCGTCCTTCTGGGTGGTCTTGCTGTCCGACTTCTGGCTGGTTGCTGCGCTGCCAGAGGCACTGCCGTCCTCCAACCCCAGGGCGCCGTCCGAGTTCACCAAAGCCGCTTCGCCCAGGTTCCGATCCGTCGTCACGTTGGTGGTGGCAGAGCCTACGCCGCTGACCGACTGCCCCTGGTCGTAGGACCAGTTCAGATACACCGCCACACAGACAAAGAGCACGATCGCGGCCACCACCGCATTGCGTTTCCACAGCTTCATGATTCATTTCCTCCTGATCGTTCGCAAATTGAAATTTGATCCGAGCCAAGCCCGGTCAACGCCTTCACCGCCTGGAGCAGGTCCAGCTTCACCTGGGGGTCTCCCCCGCCGTCGCTGACCACCAACGCCCCCAAAAAGGCCGGGTACTGCTGGGCTACCTCCACCACGTCCTCCTGGTTGGAGCCTCGTTTCACCACGACCACCTGGGTCTCTACCGAGCCGTCCTTGCTGGTCTGGTTCTCCGCCAGCTCCACCGAGCCGGTGGTGGCCAGGGTGAGCACCACCTGGGTCTTGCCCGCCCCGTCCACCTGGGACAGGGTGTTGGCCAGCTTCTCCTCCAGGCTCTCCAGGTCGTATTCATACTGCTGCCGCTGCTCCGTCGCCGCTGGGGCGCTGTTGTCCCCCGTCCCGCCGGTGGGCCAGAGCAGGAGCGCCAGCCCCACCAGCAGGAGCAGTGCCGTCCAGCGGTTCTTCTGGAAAAATTGGAGCACTGCCTTGCTATTCCACGTGAATTCTTTCATCCTGTTCCTTTCGTCTGGTATGTGATCTGTTCCCCCGTCAGCCCGAACCCGGCCTGGATGCACTGGGTCAGCTGCTGCCGCTGGGCGTCGGTGAGGTTCCCGGTGACCGTCACCGCATCCGGCACAGGGATGCCCTCCTGGCTCTTGCAAGTGACTTGGACGGTCACCTCCACCCCCAGCTGCTGGGCTTGCTCCTGCAGATACTGCTGGGTGCGCTGACACACCTGGGTCTCCAGCACCGTGCTGCCCGCCTGAGCCACCTCCTCTTGGGAAACGGTCAGGCTCTCGCAGTAGTCCTGGAACGCTTGCAGGGTGCCGGTGATGTCCCACTGGACGATGGGCGTCACCACCGCCAGGAAGAGCAGCAGACCGCCGCAGAACCGGCTGACCTTCTGGGTCTTCCCCTCCGGGCTGAGGCTCTGGCAGAGGGACACCAGCAAGCCCACCGCCACCACGCCCAGGATCCAATTCCGCACGCTGTCCATCATGTCATAGCCACCGAGATGGTGCCGATGAGGGAGATGAGCACCAACAGAGCGCAGCTGCCCAGCATCCCCAGCACCAGGCCAAAGGCCGCGCCGATCTGGTCGATGAGGTCGGAGATCGCGCCCTGATACAGGACAGACGCCAACATGGCCACCAGCTTGTAGACCAGATACTGCACCCCCAGGTAGAGGAAGGGCACCACGCAGAACCCCAGGATGACCAGGGTGCCGAAGATGCCGATGCCACTGCGGATGGCAGACGCGCCGGTGAGAACGGTCTCGGTGGCGTCGGACAGGATGCCGCCCACCACGGGCACCATGCTGGAGATGGCCATGCGGGTGGCTTTCAGGGCAGTGGCGTCTGCTGCGCCGGCGGCGGCGCCGCTGAGGGTCAGGTAGCCGGTGAACACCAGCAGGATGGCGGTCATGGCACCCTTCACCCCCTTTTTCATGAACCCTGCGATGGCGGCGATGCCCTTGCTGCCCAGGGCGGCGGTAGCCGCGGTGACGGCGATGTACAGATAGACCACCGGGATGAGGACCCGGTTGATGAGGGTGATGAGCAGGTCGGAAAAGAGCAGGGTGGACGCCTGGCGTGCGACCGCGCCGGTGACCGAACCACAGGCGGCGGTGGCGGTGGCCATGGTGGGGATGAGCACCTTGGAGAAGGCGTCGATCTGGCCGATGGCCTCCCGTCCCAGCCCCAGCATGGACGCGGTATCTGACACCGCCACCAGGGTGATGACGGTGACGCCGATGAGGTCCGCTGTGCGGGTCATGGCGCTCTGACCGGACTGGAACAGGGTGTTGCCCACGCCGCAGAAGAGCACCACCAGGAGCATGAATCCGGCGCTCCGAAAGGCGCTATGCAACACCGCGTCCACCTGCTCCGACGCCTGGGACGCCAGCACGCCCAAGCCCTTTTGCAGGTTGGTCCCCTCTTTCACTGAGAACGTCCCCTCCGCCGCGTCCTCTAAGGCGCTGGTGTCCATCTGCTCCCACAGCTGCCCCTCCAAGTCCACCGCCTGGGTGGGCAGGACGCAGCCGGTCAGAGCCAAGGTCAAGGCAGCCAGCAGTATCATTGGTTTCCATCTCACGTTACAGCAACTCCTCGATCAAGATCAGCACCGCCTGGATGACGGGAATGGAGGCGTACAGGGCGCAGATGGCCCCCGCCAGCTCCACGGTGGAGGCGATGCCCCCCTCCCCGGCGTCCTTGCAGATGTGGGCGGCCAGGTTGGTCACCACCTCAATGCCCAGCACCTTCAGCATGGGGGTGAGCAGGGCATCGGAGATGCTGGCCTGTTGCGCCAGGCTCCGGAGGAGGCTCAAAATCTCCACCGCCGCCGAGCCAACCAGCACCAGGAGCAACACGGTGGTGGCGATGCTCAGCAAGAGAGCGATCTCCCCCGCCTCCCGCTTCAAGAACATGGCGATAAGGCCACCCAACAGCGCCGTAGCGGCCACAGGTATCATCTGCTCCATTTACAGGTCAAAGAGGGTCTTGACCAGCTCGAACAGGGCGCTGATCTGCTGGACGATCATCATCAGGACCACCACCAGACCCGCCAACGTCACCATGGTCGCCTGCTCCTCTCGCCCGGAGCGGGTGAGGACTTGGTTGAGCACCGAGACCAGGATGCCGATGGCCGCTATCTTGAAAATCAAATTCACATCCATGTACGTTCTCCCACCAGCTCAGCAGGCCAGCACCAACACCAACAGGCCGCCTGCCACGCTCAATGTCATCGATAGTTGATTCCGCTTTCGTAGGGTCGTCTCCCCTGTCTTCCACATTTCTTCCAGTCTTTCCCCTGCGTACCGGAGGGTGCGGCACTGGGTGTCCGTGTCGTAGCGTCCCAGCACGGTGCCCACCGTCCGAATGGCTTCTCGGGCGTTGGGGTTCAGCTGGAAGGAGGTCTTGGCCAGCTGCTCCGCCCAAATGGTGTCAAAGGCGTGGGCGTCCAACTGGCAGAGCGCCGCCTGACAGGCTTGGAAGAACTGCCGCACCAGCCCGCCGGTCTGCCGGGACGCCTGTTCCAGCAGCTCCGCCAGATCCGGACTGCGACAGCGCAGCTCCCGTTCCATCCCGTAAAATGCGGTGAAGAACTGCCGCAGCTGGGCTTGCTCCAACTGCCGTCTCCGGACGCACTGGACTCCCAACGCCACCGCGCCCACCAGCACGCAGGCCATGCCCAACCCCTTCAGCATGGCAGTGCCTCCACGGTGTACTGCCGCTTCCCCTGGGTGCGGGTGATGGTGACCACCGCCTGGAACAGCTGCTGCTCCAACAGGGTCTGATACAGCGGCCGCCGGCACAGCTCCGCCACCGACCGGCCGTGGGCGGTGGCCAGCACCGCCGTGCCGCAGTGGGCGATGACGGAGAGGGCGGCCACGTCTTCGGGGCTGGTCACCTCATCCATGGCGATGACCTGGGGATTCATGCTCCGCAGCAGCAGGATGCCCGCCTCGCTCTTGCCGCAGCCCTCCATCACATCCACGGTGGCGCCCAGGTAGAACTGCGGGACACCCTGATGCAGCGCGGCGATCTCCCCGCGCTCGTCCGCCACCCCCACCCGCAGGTGCCACTGGTCGCTGTAGATGCGGATGAGATCCCGCAGGAGGGTGGTCTTGCCCATGCCCGGTGGGGCCAGGATGAGACAGCTGGCCTGGGTCAAGCCCTGTTCGGTCAGCAGCTTCGCCACCGGTTCTGCCACGCCGGGGATGTCATGGGCGATGCGGATGGAGAGGGAGGATAGACTCCGAAACTGCCGGATGCGTCCCCCCTGGGACAGGGCGGAACCGGCCACACCTAAGCGGTTCCCGCCCGGCAGGGACAAATAGCCCCGGCAGAGGGGTTCCATGGCGTTGTGGAAGGAGGCGTGGGTGGCGATCTCGATCACGTCCTGCAGCTCCCGCTGGGTCACCCACTGGGTGCCCGGCACCAGCTGTTCCCGACCGGTCTCATCCACCACCCGCAGCCCCGACCCGGCGCGCAGGCGCAGCTCTTCCGCCGTGGCCTGCTGGGACGCCGGGAGGGCGTGGAGCAGGTCGCGCAAGGTGGGTGGAAAGCACTGGGCGGCCAGTGCGAAGGGGGTATGGTGTTCTGCCATGGTTCTCGCCTCACAATCTTGCCACATCCTATGACGGCATGTCCGGTAGTATGCAAAAAATCCGTCCAAGCCTATGGCTCCGGCGGACGCAAAAAAGGCACGAGTGCGAAAACACTCGTGCCTTTGGATCGTTTGAACTTAAATGCTGTGTCAGCGGGTCAAGCTCACACAGCAGCGCCCTTCTTGCTCTTCCGGAAGATGCCGCCGATGGCCATGATGACCGCGAAGACGATCAGGTAATAGACGTTGGCGAACTTGTGGCCGATGATGCAGGCGAAGACCATGAAGGACGCGCCGCAGATGGCCAGGATGGGTACGATGAACCGTCTGCCAACGCTCTCGTCCTTGGCCTTCTTGATCCACATGACGAAGATGGGTAGGTACATGGCATAGATAGTGACGATGGGAATCTCAGAAGAGTCGAAGACGAACTTGCCCACCAGGGGGGAGTTGGCCAGGTTGGCCAGGAAGAAGTACAGACCCCAAGCGGCGCAGACGAACAGGCCGAACACAGCGGAGTTGTTGGGCAGGTTGGTAGCCTTATCCACCTGACCGAACACATCGGGACAAGGGCCTTCCTTTCGGGCAGCCACG
The DNA here is from genome assembly GCA_934565425.1 of uncultured Oscillospiraceae bacterium. Taxonomy (GTDB): domain Bacteria; phylum Bacillota; class Clostridia; order Oscillospirales; family Oscillospiraceae; genus Onthomonas. The sequence continues at coordinate 15,290 of CAKTHW010000018.1, read as the reverse complement.
GAGTACATACCACGGCAGCAGCCCAGCATGAGGCCGTTCATGGTGCCCATGCAGGAGATGGCGATGAACAGGTTGAGGATGTTGCCCAGGACGTTGCCGAAGATGTTGACAAAGGCCACGGTCGCGCCGTTGTCGATGAGCTCCTGGTTGGTGGCGCCGCCGGCGACGCCCACGTAATAGGCGATGTAGACGGCGATGATGATGATACCGCCGATGACCAAGGCGCGGGGCAGGTTCTTCTTGGAATCCTTCAGCTCGGCGTTGATGGCGGTGGCGATGATCCAGCCCTCATAGGCGAAGGAGGTGGCGCAGACAGCGGCCAGCAGGGGGTTGCTGGAGGCGGCGTCGCCTACATTTGCCATAGTTGTAAAGTTTGCAGCGGTCATACCGTTCATCAGGCCATAGATGATGCCGACGACTGCCATCAGTGCCAGCGGGATGAGCTTGATGACGGTGGTAGTGGTCTGGATCTTGCCTGCCAGCTTGGGGGACAGGGCGTTGATGGTGTAGGCACAACAGAGGAAGAACATGGTCAGCGCCATACATTCCGGGCCGATGATGCAGCCGCCCTCAGAAGCGGGGATGATCATGGTAAAATCCGGATTGACAGAGTTGATGAACACCAGGGTATATCGAGCGCTGAGCCAGGCCAGAACCGAGGTCATGGAGGGGTAGTAGATGGTGGTCATGAACCAGCCCATGTAGTAGCCGTATTTGGGGCCCACCAGGGCTTCTGCGTAGTCCACGACGCCGTTGACCTTCTCATACTTCTGTGCCATGTTGGCAAAGGCCAGGATGCAGACGATCATGATGAGGCCGCCGATGGCCCAGGCAGCGATGCCCAGGGGCATATCGCCGTTGGTCTTCTGCAGGATCGTCTGTGCCTTGAAGAACACGCCGGAACCGATGACGATGCCGACGACCAGGCATATGGCGGTAAATAAGCCATATTTCTTTTCCAGTTTGTTATCCATTTTTTCTCTCCCTAAACGATTTTAAGCATTTGCGCTTTTCACTGTAAAAGCGCGCTTTAGAATAAGATGTCACTCTCGCTTTCCCGCATCGAGAGTGACAAGTACGCTGTATAGTGTACCACACTTTTACAAAAGTTTCAATGTCTACAGAAACATTCCTTGTCAAATTTCATAATTTCTTCCGTTTAGAAAGTAGAATACAGGTCAATTTGTCTGCTCGTCCCCTCTTTTTACCGGTTCTTCCAGTAATCTCTCATGCTCACGCCCTGCTCGTAAGTAGTCTCCTTCCCCAGGCAGTCCAGGGGGGTCCAGGCCAGGGCGTCCGCCTCGGATTCGAACTCCACCTCGGCGTAAGAGAACACCCCGCCGTCCACGATGGAGCACTCCAGCAGGTGTCCGTCGCTGAGACGATAGGCGTGGAATTCCTTGTGGATGAGGGGCTTGTCCAGCATGCTGGCCAGCTCTTCAAACTGCTCCCGACTCAGCTCGGTCTCCACCTCGTGGCGGGACAATTTTCCGATGCTCTTGACGCAGATCTGATACACCGTCTCGCCGCCTGCCTCCACCCGTTTGCGGATGCGCAGCTCCACCGGCTCGGTGCACAGGTAGCCCTGGTACACGTCGCTCCGACGCTCCTCCGGCAGATCCGGCAGGGTGTCGATCCAAAATTTCCGTTCGATCTCCATGGGAATCATTTCCTCCTTTGTTTTTCTCTCCTCTATTGTAAAATACCCGCCCATACCCCGTCAACTCCCGAAAATTCCCCCTCGAAACACCGGTTTCAAATTCGTCACTTTTCCCCCGGATTCTTGTTACTATTTGTTACGATTGTCGCTAAGTTTCGGAAATACTTCATCTTTTTTTTCGCTGCATTTTTCACAAATTTAAGCCTGTCCGCCCTGTTCTTTCTCGTTTTATTTGAAATACTTGACTTTTGGGCGAAGTTGCGGTATAATTCAGGTACAATAGGCGTTGCGGTTACAAAAATAACAATCGGTTACTACCGATTTTTTTATGTCTGCGACAGCTTGATTTTAGGAGGAATTTGATGAGTCATTTTCGAACCACAGCCCAGAACCGACCGCTGAAGATCATGCTCCGCGTAGGCTTGGCAATGGTGTTGATCTTGGGTCTTGTCTTACTGTTTGCGCGTATGGAAAAGGCCAAGACCGTCTATGAGATCACTCTGGACGACAACACCTACACTGTGGAGAGCGATTCCGAACAGATGGAAGATGTGTTCAACCAGGCTGGCTTGGAGCTGTCCGCCAGCGACTGCGTGGACGCAAAGGAAGATAAACAGACGGACACCGTGCAGATCTCCGTCACCCACAAGCAGTATGTCACCGTCACCTGTGACGGCGCCTCTGTCTCCATCCTCACTGACGAGGGCGAGACGGTGGGTCAGGTGCTCGACCGCCTGAACATCGAGCTGGGCAAGCACGACCTGATCTCCAAGAAGACCGACGCCGCCGTGGAGAGCGGGGACTCCATCGTCATCAACCGGGTGAAGATCACCTACAAGAAGAAGACCGAGTCCATCCCCTACTCCAAGACCCGTCAGGCCAACCCCAAGATGGCAAAGGGCACCGAAGCGGTGACCACCGCCGGCAAGAACGGTTCCACCGTCTACACCTACAAGCTCACGTCCATCGACGGCGCAAAGCCCACCTCTGAGCTGGTCAAGACCAAGACCACCCAGCCGGTCACCCAGGTCACCTCTTACGGCACCCGCGTTCCCGCCCCTGCCCTGAGCGGCCTGAGCCAGTCCCGTGACTATATCACCAACATCGACGACGAGAAGGGCACCATCACCACCGTCTCCGGCAGCACCTACTCTGTCCGCAGAAAGCTCACCTGCTCCGCCACCGCGTACACCGCCCACGCCGGCGCTCGTACTGCCACTGGTCGGAAGGCAGCAGTTGGCGTCATCGCCGTTGACCCCCGGGTCATCCCTTATGGCAGCCGGATGTACATCCAGACCACCAACGGTTCCATGCTCTATGGCATCGCTGTGGCTGGCGACTGCGGCGGCGGCATCAAGGGCAACTCCATTGACCTGTATTTCAACACCCTGTCTCAGTGCTACTCCTTCGGACGCCGGATGTGTACCGTCTACGTCCTCGGATAAGGGCTTCGATAATTTGTGAGACTAAAAAACGCTCTGACCTCGGTCAGAGCGTTTTTCGATTGACTTTCTTCCTGATTTCCCCTACAATGGAATACAAGAACCCACACAGACAGAAAGGAGCCTAGGATGATCTCCCTCTTGAACCGACAGGAAGTGACCGTCACCCATGACATGAACCGGCTGAACCAGCTCAGAGAAAAGCTGGACGGAGCCGGTATCGAACACATCGTCCGCAACAAACGCAACCGGACCTTCACCGCCGGACGGAGCCACGGTGTACCCAACGTGGATGCGGACTACGCCTACGAATACGGCATCTACGTCCACCGCGACGACTATCAAAAGGCGCAGGCTCTGCTCTTTTAACTGACAACGCCCCTGGTCAATGACCAGGGGCGTTTTTTGTATGCGTTTACTTCCCGTGTGCCACTGCTGCGTGGAGGGTGTTCTCCATCAAAATGGCGCGGGTCATGGGGCCGCAGCCGCCGGGGACGGGGGTGATGTAGGAGGCGAGCTTCTCCACCGCAGCGAAATCCACGTCGCCGCAGAGCTTGCCCTGTTCGTTGCGGTTCATAGCCACGTCGATGACCACTGCGCCCTCCTTCACCATGTCGGCGGTGATGGTGTTGCGCCGGCCTACCGCAGAGACCAGGATGTCCGCCTGACGGGTCACAGCGGCCAGGTCGGGGGTGTGGCTGTGGCAGACGGTGACGGTGCCGTTCCGGTGGAGGAGGAGCATGGCCATGGGTTTGCCCACGATGTTGCTCCGACCCACCACCACGCAGTGCTTGCCGTCCACGTCAATGTGATACTCGTCCAGCATCTTCATGACCCCCGCCGGAGTGCAGGGCAGGAAGCTGGGGTCGCCGATCATGATCTTGCCCACGTTGTAGGGGTGGAAGGCATCCACGTCCTTGCTGGGGTCGATGGCCAGCAGGACGGCCTCCTCGTCGTAGCCGTAGCCCTCCGGCAAGGGCAGCTGGCACAGGATGCCATCAATGTCCTCCCGCTGGTTCAGCTCCGCGATGAGGGTCAGCAGGGCGGGCTGGCCGTAGTCGGCGGGCAGGACAAATTCCTCGCTGTGGATGCCGCACTCCTGGCAGTCCTTCTGTTTGTTTCTTACATACACCTGAGAGGCGGGGTTCTCCCCCACCAAAATGACAGCCAGGCCGGGCTTGCGTTCCATGGCAGCCACTGCCGTCCGCACTTCTTCCTTGCACTTGGCCGCCAGGGCCTTTCCGTCAATGATGATTGCCATTTGATCTCTCCTCTATTTGGCTTGATTGTTTTCTGTTGCGCGATGTACCCACATCTTCTGCGGATCCGGCTTCACGAACACCCGCATCCGCACCAGCAGCGCCGCCGCCACCAGCACCGACACCAGCGCCACCAGCTGAGACACCCGAATCCCCGTGCCGAACAGGTACAGGCTGTCCGTCCGCAGTCCCTCGATCCAGAACCGTCCCAGGCCGTACCAGCCCAGGTAGCACAGGAACAGTTCCCCATCAAACCGGCGCACCCGCCGCACCACAAAAAACAGCAGACACAGTCCCATGAGATTCCACAGGGATTCGTACAAAAAGGTGGGGTGGACGGTGATGAGCTGACCATCTACGATCAGTCCCATCCGCCAGGGCAGGTCACAGGCGCCGCCGTAGGCTTCCTGGTTGACGAAGTTGCCCCAGCGCCCCATGATCTGTCCGATGAACAAGCCCATAACAGACAGGTCAGCCATGGCCAAGAAGGGCAGCTTTTTATGTTTGCACACCACCAAGCAGGTCAGGATACCGCCGATGACGCCGCCGTAGATGGCCAGACCGCCATCCCAGATGGCGATGGCCTCGCTCCACTGGAACTTCCCCTGGGCGTCCCGATAGAGGGACAGGTAGAAGATGACGTAGTAAATGCGGGCACAGATAATGCCGATGGGCAGCCCCCACAGGAGCATATCCAGGAAGTCATCCTTTTTGATGCCGAAATCCTTCGCCCGCCAGCTGCAAAAGGCAGCGGCCAGCAGGAAGCCAGCGGCGATGATGATGCCATACCAGTAGATGTCCTTGCCGAAAATTTGAAAGGCCACCCGCTGGATATGGAAGGTCAGTCCCAGTCCAGGAAAGGTGATGGGGTTCATACTGTCCCCTCCTTCGGCTTCACCACGGACATGGCAGCGTATCGCTCCTGAACGCAGCGGGTCAGGAAGGCCTGCACGTCCTCCAAGGTGATGGTGTCATACAGGTCGGCAAAACGATAGTAGTGGCACCCCTCCAGCGCCCAGGCCGCCAGCATCCGACCGGCATGATCCATGGAGTTGAGAGAGCGCACCCGGCTGCCGTAGGCGGCCTTTTTGCTGCGGCGGAAGAAGGCAGGGTCGATGCCCTCCCGGCTCAGCCGCTCCCCTTCCGCCAGCACCGCCTGACGCACCGTCCAAGGGTCCTTGCTCTCGCCGCCCATAGCCAGGAAGGCCGCTTTGGGGCTGTTGTCGTAGCTGACGAAGAAACCCTTGTCGATGAGCCCCTGGTGATAGAGCTTGGCGTACAATGGACTGGACTCGCCGATGAGCAGATCGCCGGCCAGGTCGCCCAGCAGCTCCAGACGCAGGTTTTCCTCGCCGTCCGGGTGGGGCGGGCACTTGAAGCCCAGCATGAAGTTGGTGGACGAGACCGCCATCTCCTCCATGCACTCCGCCTCCGCCGGAGTCTCCGGTTCTGCCTCGCCCCAGTCCTTTTCCGCCACCTCCTGCCGTTCCTCCGGCAGCAGCAGACGGGCGATCTGCGCCACTCGCTCCGGTTCCACATCGCCAATGACGCACAGCGCCATGTTGCTGGGCTGGTAGAAGGCGTTGTGGCACTGGTAGAGGGTTTTGGCGGTGATATGGGAGATGGACTCTCGGCTCCCCGCCAGGGGGATGCGCAGGGGGTGGTTCTGGTACAACGCCCGCTGGAGATTTTGATACATCCGCCAGGTGGGGTCGTCCTCGATCATTTGGATCTCCTGCCCGATGATGCCCTGCTCCTTGTCCACGCTCTCCTGGGTGAAGTAGCCCTGGGAGACGAAGGAGAGCAGCGTGCGCAGGTTCTCCTCGAACCGCTCGGTGCAGTCGAAATAGTAGGCCGTCATGGCCGCCGCCGTAAAGGCGTTAGCAGAGGCACCGTTGGCGGTGAGCTTTTGCAGGGCATTGCCCTCCTTGGTGTCAAACATCTTGTGTTCCAAAAAATGCGCCACCCCAGCCGGAGTCTCCTGCCACACGCCGTCCTTGCGGAAGCGGACGTTCATGCCGCCGTAGCTGGTGGCGAAGAAGGCGTAGGATTTCAGGTAGCCTGGACGGGGGACGACCTGAATCTTCAGGCCGTTGTCCAGGACGGTCTCACAGCAGACCTCCCCCAATCTTGGGAACTGTACTCGTTTCACTGGGCATCCTCCTCTCCGCCTTCCGGCCCCATCAGGAAATAGCTGGTGTCCAGCTGGATGCGCTGGGCAGCTTCCACCACCTGCTGTGCGTCGATGACCCGGATGATCTCCGCCAGCTCATCCGGCCCGAAGGTTAAGCCCGCCAGATTCTGTCCGAACTGGAAGTCCTCCAACTGGTTGGGCACATCCAAAATGGAGCAATAGGTGGCGATGAGCGACCGCTTGGCCGCCTCCAGCTCCTCCTGGGTGAACGCACCCGCCTGCACCAGCTCCAACTGGTGCAGCACCTCGGTTTTCACCCGCTCCAACTGGTCAAATTCCGCTCCGGCCTGGACGATCATCAGCCCTTTCCACTTGTCCAGGCTGGAATTGACGTAGTAGCACAGGGACAGCTCCTCCCGCACATGGAGAAAGAGCTTGGACGTGGCCGTGCCGCCGAAGATGGCATTGGCCACCATCAGCGCCGGATAATCCACGCTTGTAACGGTGATTCCCGTGCGGAAGCCCATGACCAGCTTGCCCTGGGTCACGTCCAGGTGATCGGTCACCTGCTTCTCCCCTTCCGGCATCCGGATGATGGTTTCCGGCAGGTCGAGGAGCTCGTGCCGAGGCAAGTCCATCAGCGCCTCCCGCCAGGCCAGCTCCACTTGCTGGGGGGCGGCGGAGCCGCAATAATACACTTCCATCCGGGCGGCAGCCAGCACCTCTCGGTAGTACCGGTTGAGCTTGGTCACGTTGAGCTTTTCCGCCTGCTCTAAGCTGCCCAGGCGGTTGATGTGGAAGGGCTCGTCGGCGCACATCTCCTCGATCAGCCGGTTGTTGGCATAGCTGCGCTTGTCATTGAGCAGGCTCTTGATCTCCGCCACCAGGTTTTCCCGCTCGCCGTCCACATACTCGCTCTTTAGGTGCCCGTTCCGAGTGGCCGGTTGGAGGAGCAGCTCGCCCAGCAGCTGGGCTGCCTGCTCCAGCAAGGGCGTCTCATCGGGCACCAGGCCATCGTCTAAGAAACTGGCCACGAAGCCGAACACATGACACTCGCCCCGCCGGCTCACCAGCGGTTCGATGGCGCCGCCGTACATCTCATCCAGCGCCGCTGCCAGCTGTTCCTGATCCGGACAGCTGGCTGTGCCGCGCCGAAGGACGCGAGGGAGGACGGCGTTCATGGCGGCCGTCTCCTGGGTCAAAGGGGTCAGCAGGCGGAGCGACCAATAGCTGCTTTTGAATTTCCGGCTCTGTATGGCGGTGAGCCACACGCCGGGCATGATCTCGATCCGATAGGGTCTGTCCATACCGGTCACCTCCTGTTCAAATTCGTTGTTTTGTCCCTATTATACCGTGCTGCCCCCTATAAAACAAGGTTCATCTTCCCTAATTCGTCCCTTCTCCGAGCACCACTCGGATGTGATGTTTCCCCTCCAACTGCCGGCAGTCGATGGCGTCGTTGGCTGGGACGTCATCCAGGAACATCTCCGCCCACGAGCCGCGCACCAGCTCAATGTCCAACTCCACGTCCAGCACCCGCCAGATCACCCGGCACTGGTTCCAGCTGTCCGGCAGATGGGGGCGGATGGTCAGGATGCCCTCCCGCAGGGTCAATCCCAACAATTCCTCCTGCACCACTCGATAATACCAGCCCGCCGCACCGGTGTACCAGCTCCAGCCCCCTCGGCCCTCCTGCTGATACGCCGTGCAGACGTCGCCGGCCAGCACGTAAGGCTCTGCCAGGTAGCGGGCGGGGTCGTGACGTTCGGGGAGCAGATCCAACAGCAGCTGATGGCCTTCCGCCTCCTGCCCCGTCCGGTAGCAGGCGGCGGCCAGCCAGATGGCACCGTGGGTGTATTGCCCGCCGTTCTCCCGGACGCCTGGGGGGTAGTTGCGGATATAGCCTGGGTCGGTGAGGCCGTGGAAGGGAGGGGTGAGCAGGGCCGCGGTCTGAGCTTGTCTGTCCCAGAGCTGTTCCAGGGCAGAGGCCACCGCCTGCCGGGCACAGTCGGAGTCGCTGTCTGGTGCGAAGGTGGCGAAGCTCTGTGCCACAGAGTCCAGGGCGCACTCGGCGTTGCCGTCGCTGCCGAAGGGTTTCCCCTCGTCGTCGTAGCCACGCAGATACCACTTGCCGTCCCAAGCGCCCTCCGCCTGCTGGACGAAGTGTTTGGATAACCGCTGATACCGCTCCGCCGCTTCCCGGTCGCCGCAGCGCCGTGCCACAGTGCTCCAACGCTCCAGCACCAGCCCAAAGAACCAGGTCAGCCACACGCTCTCTCCCCAGCCCCGGGCGCCGATGTGGTTCATGCCGTCGTTCCAATCGCCGGTGCCCATCCGGCACAGGCCATGCTCCCCTACCCCACGGGCTAGGACGCACTCCATGGCACGGGTGCAGTGCTGGTAGACTGATTCGAAACGCTCCGACCGCTCTGGCCGCTCGTAGCGTTCCAGCTCTTCCTTTGCCAGGACAGGCGAGCGCTGGTAGGCCACCGGTTCCTCCAGCAGCCCGTCCAGCCCCCAGACCTCCGTCCAGCGGCTCACCGTGTAGGGCAGCCACAGCAGGTCATCGGTGATGCGGGTACGCACCCCTCGTTCCGGCCGATCTGTCCCCTCCGGATGCCACCAGTGCTGCACGTCCCCTTCTTCAAACTGATGGGCGCAGCAGCGCAGGATCTGCTCCCGTGCCAGCTCCGGCGAGGTGGGGATGAGCGCCCCCACGTCCTGGAGCTGATCCCGGAAGCCGTAGCCACCGCCGCACTGGTACAGTCCCGCCCGGGCGAAGAGGCGACAGGCGATGGTCTGGTACAGGGCCCAGCGGTTGATATAGTGGTTCAGGGCCGGTTCCGGGGTCTGAATCTCCATAGGAGACGTCTGGGCGCGCCACCATTGTTTGGTCTCGTTCAGCGCCTGTTCCGCCGCGTCCGGCTGCAACAGGCGTTCCAGCTTCTCTCGTTCCGCCTCCGTCTGGTACACGCCAGCCACCAGCACCAAGGTCTCTGGCAGGTCGCACTCCAGCTGATAGGGGTTGTCGCCGGAAACCTTGCAGGGCTGGGAGAGGGCGAAGAGGGCGGTCTGGTTGGGGTAGCTGGTGTTGACCGGGTTGCGCAGGTGCATTCCGTTGGGTCCCGCCTGGCACTGGACGAACCGGTTGTGCTCCTGTCGGTCGGACAGGCGGGCGGTGACCTGCCAGCGCAGCTTCAGATTTTTGCCCCCGGACGCCCTCAGCAGGAAGACCCGCGCTGGGATGTCCACCGGCACAAAGGCAGTCAAGATGGTGTGGACGGAGCTGAGCTGTTTTTCCCAGACGGCGTAGCCACCGCCATAGGTGATGTTCGTTTCCAAGCCGTCCCGGGCGGCAAAGAGGCTATTTTCCTCCTGTTTCCGCACCAAAAGCAGCCGTTCCGCCCCCTGGTCGGCCAGCGGGTCGTTCTGCCACGGGGTGATGCGGTTCTCGTGGGAGTTGCCGTACCACAGGTGGCCGGTGCCCGCCTCGTCCGCCAGCCAGCCAAATTGCTCATTGGCCAGCACGTGACTCCACCGCAGGGGCAGCAGGCCGCCGTGCATTTCCAGGTGGAACCCATTCTCCGCCCAGTGCCATTCGGGCGCTTCTCGGCTCTGCGGGATGGGCTGCCCAACGCAGCCCGTTCCCTCCGGCGGCTTGGGCCAGCTCCACTGCTCGTTTCCATCCAAGACCAGGTCTGCGTAGGCCAAAATGTCTGCCACGTTGGGGCGTTCCCGGTCGATGAGATGCAGGCCGCCCCGGGCGTCCTCGGCTGCCGGGATGTTCCGCTTTTCCAGCAGCTCCCGCAACGCCTGGGCAGTGTCCGGCGTGGTCACGCACACCAGGTCATAGCGGAATCCCAGCCGGGTCAGCACCTGATGTTGTGCCGCCAGCCAGACGCCCCACTCCAACTGGTTTTCATCCAGCTGCGCCGCCAAGATGGGGTCATCGCCGGAGATGCCGAAGGGCCACAGGGATTCCTGTCCCTTGGCGTTGGCGCAGTCCGGTCGGTGGTCGGGCAGGAGCAGGCGGGATACCGTGTGGGACAGGCTCATCTGCCGCTGGGTCTGCTGTGCCGCCTGACGGAGCAGGTCGCCGGTGAAGTCAGACGCGCCGCTGACGCCGCTGGTGAGGACGTTGGCGGTGGCCTGTTTGCTCTTCTGCACCGGCTCATAGGTCATGGCCAGCTGGAAGCGCAGGGTGGTCTGCTCCACCGGCACGTGAAGGCACAGGCAGGGCTGGAGGACGATGCCCGCCCTGGGGCCGCCGCAGCGGGTCTCGTTGAGGGCGTGGATGCGATTGGTCGTCCACTGGGTGCGCTTGGCGTTCCAGCGCACCGTGAGCACTCGATCCTCCGAGTCGCCGTTGAGCTTGCGCAAGAGTACGCTGTTCTCCTGACCGGCGGTGACGATGGACAGGTTGGAGAAGGCCGGGTGGGCCAGGTAGCTGCGCTGGTCGGTGAGGACGGGCTGGAAGTAGAGGATGAGTTCGGTGTCCTCCCCCGGTTCCTCCAACTGCACCTGGAACTGACGCAGTTCCCCGTCGTGGGCACCGCTGACGCAGACCGTCTCCTTCACGTTGAAGAACGCCCCCTGGACGGTGAAGCTGGCCCGGTCGTCCTGGAAAAGCCACTGAATCCCGTCACTGTCCCCAGCGGGGAAAATGGGGTACAAGGTGTCCTTCCGCCGCAGCAGCACCGCCACCCCGTCTAGCTCGTGGGTCAAGCGGGTGCTCCCCCACTGAGACCAGCCTCCGCCGCCGCTGGTGACCAGGACGGAATAGCGTCCGTTAGAGAGCAGGTGGCAGGCTGGCCGAGCGGCGCAGGTGCTGGTGCCGGTTTCTTCCCATTGCTTGTTTGTCATCATCCTCCGCCTTTCCTGTTTGTTCCATGTCCGTTCCAATACCGGCGCCGCCACCGGGATCTTTTCCTCTAACAGCTCCCGATACGCGCCCATGGCCGGTTCCGCCATGAAATCTCGGATGAGTTTTTGGTCGGTGAGGGCGTTGCAGATGGCGATGAGGCTCATCCCCAAGTGATGAGCCATCCAGCTCTGCACCGGCGTCCCCTGTCTGGGGGGCGGGCAGCGCTCTGGGGTGAAGTCCACCGCCTCGAACAGGCCGTAGCGCCCAGCAGCACCCAAGTTGCGCAGTTGTTTCAGGTCGCGCACCACCGCTCGGGGCACCAGGGACAGGGTGAGCCAGGCGGCGTAGGGGGCGATGACTCGGTCGGTCTGCACCTCCCGCTTCATGGCGAGGGCCGGGATGCCGTGGGCTTTGTAGCGGTAGTGGTCGCCCCCATCCAAGACGGCGTAGGCGGACTCGGACACCCCCCACGGGATGCCCCGTGCCGCCCCCCAATCCATCTGGGCGCAGACGGCAAAACAGAGGGTCTCGTAGAGCAGGGACCCCACCGGGGCGGGCAGGAGGAGCTGGGGCATGAAGTATTCAAACATGGTGCCCGTCCAGGACACCATCCCGCAATACTGCCGCCGCCCCACCAGGCTCCGGTTCAGGCTCGCCCAGTGCTCCACCGGCACGTCCCCTCTGGCCACCGCCACGTAGCTGGCCAAACGGGCTTCGCTGGCCATCAGGTCGTAGCGTCCCGGTGTGAACTCCTGAGCTTCGCAGTCGTAGCCGATATAGAACAGCTTCCGCTGATCGTCGTACAAGGGACGGAACTCCATGGCGTCGGCCAGCGCTTGGGCTTGTTCCGCCAACGCCAGATAGCCCTTCTCCCGCAGCCCCTGGGACAGGGCGATGAGGCAGGCGCACAGGTTGCCGCTGTCCACGGTAGAGACGAAGATGGGGGCCAGGGGCTGGGCGGTCTTGATGTGATACCAATTATAGAGATGCCCCCGCCACTTGGGCAGCTTTTGGATGTTGTCCAGCATATGCCCCAGCAGCGGCGTCACCTGTTCCTCCTCCGCCAATCCCAACTCCCAGGCTGCCAGGCAGCTGAGCAGCGCCATGCCGATGTTGGTGGGGGACGTGCGGTCGGCCACCTCGTAGGTGGGGAACTGCTGGATATTGTCCGGCGGGAGGTAGTGGTGCTCCGCCGTCAGCTGTTCCGCAAAGTAGTGCCAGATGTGCTCCGCCTCGTGGAGCAGGAAGCCCTGGTCTCGCGCCCGGACGGTGGGACGCTGGGGCACGGGACGGTCTAGCCAGGCGATGAGCAGAGGTGAGAACAGCCACAGCAGCCCCAAAAAGCTCCCCAGCCGGATGGTCTGCCAGCCGATGGCGATGACGCCAGTCACCGCCCCCGGCAGGATGAGCCGCCAGGGCACCGTTTGGATGCTGTTCTCGCTCTGTGCCGCCGTCACCCACTCCAGCAGTTTTTCCTTGCTCACCAGCATCCGCCACAGCGCCGTACAAGCCGCCGACAGGCACACCCACGCCTGCACCGGCAGCAGCAAGAACTCCACCGCCGTCCGCACCACCGTGCCGGCGAACCCCGCCACCAGCACCGAGTGGAACCGACGCCGGATGACGCCGCGCCCGCACAGGGCTTCCACGCCGCCTAAGAGCACCGAGGACAGGATGGCCACCAGGGCGACGATGCCGCCAGCCAGGCACATGGCACTGGAACAGCAGACCCCCACCAGCAGTGCCGCCGTGAGGAACACCGGCACCAGAGAGCGCCGGAGGTTATCAAAGAGCTTCCACCTGTCCAACATGGGCAGCGGGTTGGCTTCCGACTCCCCGGTGGCAGTCTTGACCGTGTGGAACAGCCACGGCGACGCCTGCCAGTCCCCCCGCACCCACCGGTGGAGCCGTTTGTAGTAGCTGCTGCACCGGGTGGGGAAGCCGTCGGTCAGCTCTACGTCGCTGAGGAACCCGGCGTGGAGATAGGCGCCCTCCAACAGGTCGTGGGAGAGCACCCGATTGTCCGGGAACCGCTTTTCCAGGCAGGTATGGAAGGCTTCCACATCCAAGAGCCCCTTGCCCGTAAAGCTGCCCCGGTCGAACAGGTCGTGATAGACCGCGCTGGACAGACAGCCGTAAGGGTCGGTGCCCCCCTGCCCTGCCAACACCCGGGCGAAACGGGTCTTGCCGCTCTCCATCAGGTTCACCGCCGTCCGGGGCTGCAAGATGCCGTATCCTTGGGTAACGACCTTCCGTTTGGGGTCGATCTTGGGGCGGTTCATGGGGTGGAGCATGGTGCCGATCATGCGTTTGGCGGCGTTGATATTTAAGGTAGTGTCGCTGTCCAGGGTCAGGATGAACTTGGTGCCCCGCAGGGCGTCCCGGTCCCCTGCCAGCAGCTGCAATCCACTGGGGACGGAACGCAAGAACCGTGCCAGTTCCAGCAGCGCCCCCCGTTTCCGCTCCCAGCCCATGTAGCGGCCATCGGAGGCCAGGTAGGTGGGTGGACGGAAGAAGAGGAAGAAGCCGCCGTCGTATCGTTCGTTCAGAGCGTGGATGGCCGCTTTGGCGTTGGCCACCCACTGCCGCTGTTCCGCTCCCACGGGCTTGCCGCTGTCCGGCAGGTCGGCCAGCAGGCCGAAGCGGAGGTTTTCCCCCGCCTGTCGGTTGGCGAGGCGGTAGCGCTCCAGCTTTTGTGCCAGCTCCTGGCCGGATTCCACGCCGGTGAGCAGGGACGCGATGACACAGAGGGTCTTCCCCTCCTCCGGCACGCCCTCTTTCAGCTCCATGCGGAAGAGGTAGCGAGGGGGCACCACCTTGGTGATCACAAAGTCGATGCCATTTTTCAAAATCTCCGTCAGCGGCAAAAAGAGCAGCACCCCACCCCACCAGCTGTCCAGCCAAAAGCTGATCCACAAGGAGACCAGCAGCGCCGGGAACAGGATGGCTGCCACGTACCAGCCACCCCCTGCCGGTCGCGTCTGGCGGAAGAGCACTGACCCCAAATCGTTTTGCTCCGCCTGAGCGGTGTCGATGGCCTGTTGGGCGGTGTCCTCCCGGGTCTGGCTGCGCTTTTTCGCCAGGACGTAGACCCGCTGCCGGTAGCGGAAACGGGAGGCGCTGTCCATGCGCGGATAGATGGCGTCCTGCCGGAGCACCTGGTCAGTGGCGCACTGGCGTTCCAGCGCCTCCCCCAAATCCAGGCTCTCCAGCTGATGGAGCCTGCCGATGGCGTCGATGAGCGCCTCGTTGGCCTCTTGGGACACGTTCCCCTGCTCCAGCCCTTCCGCCAGAGCACGGCTCCCCTCCGCCACCTGTTTCAGCAGCGCCAGTTGGAGGGCGGGGAGCAATAAGTTCAGTTCTTCTTCCCGCAAGATGCAGACCGCTTGGAGCCCCGTGAGATAGGCCAGCACCGCCGGCGCTTCCAGAGCATCCATATCCCGCAACGTACCCTCCGCCAGCTGCTGCACCCGCAGGCACTGCTTGGGCGCGCACAGCGCCGGGAGGGACTTCTGGGTGCGAAAGGCCAGCGTGACCCCCTGCTGTACCTGACGCAATAAATATAGGTTGTCCAGCAGCCAGTCCGCCCCCTTTGGGCAGGCCACGCCGGTCTGTAACCGTTCCTCCACCCGCCGAGCCATGGTCTCCAGCACATCCAGCGCGACCTTGCCCTGGGTCACCGCCTCCCGGCCAGGCCGCTCCCGATCCATCACCCAGCGCTCCGCTTCCTGTCTCCCTAACGCCTGATATTTGTCCTCTCTCATGCCACTGTTCCTCCGTCTCGGCCTATTCAGGCCGGAAAATATACCCTTTTCCCGCCTAGTTTTCCAGGTTGGGGGGTGGAATATACGCTCACTGACCGGAGGTCAAGCGCCGCAGGCCGCATTAAGCTTTTTTTGCTTCGTTTTCTTCTCGAAGAAAATGAAGTGGG
>CAKTHW010000017.1 GCA_934565425.1 uncultured Oscillospiraceae bacterium | reverse complement strand
GCCTTGAGCAGCCGGAGGAGACTGTCCCGCATGGACTCCGCCTCGCTCTTCACCGACATGCTCTGTCCCACCTCTGGGGACACCAGCTCCAGTCCGGTCACCTGGATAAATTCCTTGGGTTTTTTGGTGGTGTCCAGCACCTTCCCTTCCTCGTTGACCAGCCACCATTCCTTTCCGGATTGGATGGCGGCGGCAGCGTCCGTCTCGGCCACCGTGATCACCAGGGTGTCAGGCAGTTTGCGCTTGATGTTCACCGAGCGCACATAGGCCAGCTCATCCAGCAGCTTCCGGGCGGTCTCTGTCTTGTTCACCAAGAACAGGTTATCCCCCTTGCTCACCCCGGACGCTTTGGCGATCTCTTCCGTGGAGTACCGTTGGTTGCCCTCCACTTCGAACTGGTTCACTTTGAAGAAGACAATACAGCCGGAGACGATCACCACGGCGATCACCACCACTGCCAGCACCAAATACAGGCTCAGAAAGCGTCCGCCGCCTCGGCCGCGCCGCCTTCTGCGCTTGCGTGGTCTTGCCATCCTATCCCTCCTATCTGTTTCTATGGTTTTTACGGGATCCGTTGCAAATGAGCCCCCAAACAGGTCAGATCCCCGGCCAAATCGGCGTAACCCCGATCCATATGACGCAGACCGGTGACCACGCTCTCCCCTTCCGCTCCCAGGGCGGCCACCACCAAGGCGGCGCCTCCCCGCAGGTCCGGGGCATGGACGGGCGCTCCTTTCAGCTGGGAGACCCCGGTGACCACTGCCACCCGGCCTTCCACCCGCACATCCGCTCCCATCCGCAGCAGCTCACCGCAGTGACGGAAGCGATTTTCAAAAATGGTCTCTACGAACACACTGGTCCCCTGAGCCCGGCACAAGGCCGCCAGCACCGGCGGTTGGGCGTCGGTGGGAAAGCCGGGATAGGGCGCCGTGCGCACAGGACGGACAGCCTTCAGCCGTCTCGGACAGGTCATGGTGATGCTGTCCGGCCGGGTATGCACCTCGCACCCCGCCATCCGGTACACCTCCAGCACCGGCAGCAGCGCCCGCCGGTCTACCCCGGTCAAGGTCACTTCCCCACCGGCTGCCGCCACGGCAGACAGGTAGGTGGCCGCCACGATGCGGTCGGCGATGATGGTGTGTTCTGTGTCGTGTAAGGGACGCTTCCCTCGGATGACCACGGTGGAGCTGCCTGCCCCGGAGACGTCCGCTCCGGCACTGCGCAGGAACGCCTCTAAGTCCACGATCTCCGGCTCACGGGCGGCGTTGGAGATCACCGTCACCCCGTCGGCACAGCAGGCCGCCAGCATGGCGTTCTCCGTGGCCCCTACGCTGGGGATGGACAGGACGATCTCCCGTCCCTGAAGGTGGTGGCACCGGCAGTGAAGATTGCCGCCCTGACACTCCACCTGTCCGCCCATGGCGGTCAGTGCCGCCAGGTGCAGGTCGATGGGTCTGGGGCCCAGCTCACAGCCACCGGGCATGGACAGTTCCGCCTGCCCCATCCGGCCCAGGATAGCCCCCAGGAACACCACGGAAGAGCGCATCTCCCGCA
The DNA here is from genome assembly GCA_934565425.1 of uncultured Oscillospiraceae bacterium. Classification (GTDB taxonomy): domain Bacteria; phylum Bacillota; class Clostridia; order Oscillospirales; family Oscillospiraceae; genus Onthomonas. Next base: position 23,216 of record CAKTHW010000017.1, on the reverse strand, counting down.
TGAGCTGGTCGGGTATGTCCCAGCGGTGCATGGTGCTGGAATCCACCGTGATGGTCTCCCCATCCTGCTCGACCACGCAGCCCAGGTGGCGCAGGATGGCCACGGAAGCGTCTACATCGGTCAGTTGGGGGCAGTTATGTAGGACACTGACGGCACCGGTCAGGATGGTGGCCGCCAGAATGGGGAGGACGCTGTTCTTCGCGCCCTGGACGGCCACTTCTCCGGAAAGAGGGGTGCCGCCTTGAATGAGATAAGCACTCACGTTCCATTCCTCCGCTTCGTCTGGATTCACAGGCCATCTTATGCGAAGGAAGGGGACGTTGTGTGAAAGTTACGCTTTTTTCATCAGACCACAGAGGGTCTCATAGATGCGCTCATTGGCATCCACATGGGCCATGGCTCGCAGCTCCTGGCTCATCTTAGCCCTGCCAGCCCGGTCGGCCAGCATCGCCTGCACCTGCTCATAGAGCTTGTCGCCGGTGCAGTCTGGTTCCAGCATGAGCACCGCCGCCCCACGGTCAGAGAGGACGCGGGCGTTCTTCTCCTGATGGTTGGCCGTCACGTTGGGGGACGGCACCAGGATGCTGGGGCAGGCGATGGCGGTGATCTCGGAGATGGTGGAAGCACCTGCTCGGCTGAGCATCACGTCCGCCCCGTCCATGACCACGGGCATATCATAGATGTACTCCCGCACGTCCACGTCCGGGTAATCCGCCAGGTCGATGCCCTTCTCTTTCAGCGCCTCCAGCACCCGGCTGTGATAGCGCTGCCCCACACCGTAGATGTGATGGAAGGGTTGTCCCTCCCGGCACTCCCGCGCCACGAAATCCACCATGTGCTGGTTCATGACCAGCGCGCCCAGGGAACCCCAGCTGGTGACCACCACTGGCTTGTCGTCGGTGAACCCCATCTTCTGACGGGCTTCCGCTTTGGTCTGGAGGAAGAAGTCGCCGCGGACGGGGGTGCCGGTGACCACCACCCGTTCCGGGTGGGGATAGTGCTTCCGGCTCTCCTCAAAGCCCACCATGACGATGTCCACGTATTTGGACAGCATCTTGGTGGTCAGGCCAGGCTCGGCGTTGGACTCATGGACAGCGGTGGGGATGCTCCGCCGTGCCGCCTCCCGCACCACGGGGAAGGAGGCGTAGCCGCCGGTGCCCACCACCAGGTCGGGCTGGAACTGATCCAAAATGTCCTTGGCCTGCCGCTTGGAGCGGCTCAGGTTGCGCAGGGTCTTGATGTTATGCTTGATGCCCGCCCCGTTGAGCTTCCGCAGGAAGCTGGTGATGGTGACGGTGCGGATGGGATAGCCCTCTCTGGGCACCAGCTGCCGTTCCATGCCGCCGTCTGCGCCGACAAAGAGGATGTCAGCGTGGTTCCGCTCCCGGAACATACCGGCCAGCGCCACAGCTGGGTTGATGTGTCCGGCGGTGCCGCCGCAGGTAAACAGGATTTTCATAGGAAAACACCTCGTTCTGATTTGTCTCTTTTTCTCCCCCGCTCACCCTTTTTTCGGTGCGGGTATTTGCCGGGATACCGATAATATGATGCCGATCTCCGCCAGCTGGATGAGCAAAGCGGTGCCGCCGTAGCTGAAGAAGGGCAGCGAGATGCCGGTGGCCGGGATGACGTTGAGCACCACGGCCATGTTCAGAAAGACCTGGACGGCCAGCAGGGTGGTGATGCCCACAATGAGCAGGGAGCCGAACCGGTCTCTGGCGTGGAGTGCCAGCCAATAGCCCCGGATGATGAGCAGGGCGAAGAGGATGATGATGAGCGCCGCGCCGATGAACCCCAGCTCCTCGCAGATGATGGCGAAGATGAAGTCGTTCTGCTCCTCCGGTAAGTACAGATATTTCTGCCGACTCTGGCCGAAGCCCAGACCGGTGAGGCCACCAGAGGCCACGGCGTAGAGGGACTGGACGATCTGATAGCCCTTATCGCCAGGATCCCACCAGGGGTTCTGCCAGGTCTTGATACGGTCGCTGTTGTAGCCGCCTACGAAGACGATGAGCGCCATGATGACCCCCATCAACCCGCCGCCCAAAGCGAACCAGCCCCACCGGATACCGGCGGTGAACAGGATGGCAGCAGCGGCAGCCAGCACCAGGATGGTGCCGGACATATGCGGTTCTCGCAGCATGAGCAGGGCGATGACGCCCAGCACCAGGACGTAGGGGATCAATTCCCCCAGGTCGCTCCAATAGAGGAAGCTGCGCAGCTGATTTTTCCACACAGGGTCCTTCCGACGGAGCCGCGGCGGCTGGTTCTTGCGCTTGGACATGCCGGCGGCAAAGACCAGCACGATCCCCAGCTTGGCGATCTCGGACGGCTGATAGGTAGGGCCAACCACCAGCAGCAGCTTGAGCCACCGGGTGGCGCCGTTGACGTTGACGCCCAGAGGGGTGAGCACCAAGATCAGGAGCACCACCGCCACGCACAGGATGGGCACCGCCCAGCCACGCCAACGCTGGTAGTCCAGCCGGGACACCAGCCAGAGGACGACCACGCCCAGGACGGCGTAGAGGAGCTGATGCTTGAAGTAGTACAGGGCATCCCCCATCTGCACCACCCCATCTTCCACCTTATACCCGGCAGCCGGGTCGTACAGAGCCGCGTAGGAGGAGGCGGAGAGGAGCATGAGCAGGCCGATGGCCAGCAGCAGCAGGGTGAGCATCAGGAAGGGCAAGTCGATGGGACCCCGTGCCAGCTGTTGTGCCCGGGTCAAGTCCCGGAAGGATTTTCTTGCCATTTGGATGCGCCTTCTTTCCTAGTCAGGATGGGTGATCGGTCTCACTCACTTGCCCATGACGCCAAAGTAGGCCAGGACACAGCAGACCACAGTCACCAGGGTAAACACGGTAAAGAGCTTCTCCTCGCTCCAGCCGCCCATCTCGAAGTGGTGATGGAGGGGGGCCATGCGGAAGATGCGCTTGCCGTGGGTCAATTTGAAATAGGTCACCTGGATGATGTCGGACAACGTCTCCAGCAGGTAGATGATGCCCACCAGGACGATGATGAGAGGGATATCCAGGGCAAAGGCCAGGCCGCAGACGGTACCGCCCAGGAAGAGGGAGCCGGTATCGCCCATGAAGACCTTGGCCGGGTGGAAGTTATAGATCAAAAAGGCGCACAGACCGCCCACCAGGGCAGCGGCAAAGATGCTCAGATCGGTGACCTTCCACATGAGGGAGACCACCAGGTAGAACAGCGCCACAGGCAGGGTGACGCCGGTGGCCAGGCCATCCACGCCGTCGGTCAGGTTCACCGCGTTGACGGTAGCTACGATGACGAAAGCCGCAAAGACCATGTACACCGCCCAGGGCAGCTGGAAGCTGACGTTGAAGAAGGGGATATACAGGTCCGGGGTCAGGTAACCGGTGTAGCGCAGGAGGACAGTGAAGACGATGGCCGCCGCCAGCTGGAGAAGGAACTTCTGGGAGGCCGTGAGCCCCTCATTCTTGTGGTACTTGACCTTCATGAAGTCGTCCAAAAAGCCGATGACACCGAAGACCAGGGCGAACAGGAAGACGAACAGGGCGCCGAACCGTCCCTGAGAAAAGTCCTTCCAGCCGGTGACCAGGATAGCGATGAAAATACCGGCAATGAACATGATGCCCCCCATGGTGGGGGTGCCCTGCTTGGCCATATGCCAGACTGGGCCGATCTCTTTGATGGACTGTCCCGCCTTCAGGGCACGCAGCCAGGGGATCAGGAATCTCCCGATCAGGGCGGAGGCGGCGAAGGCCACCAGAAAACTAATCAAATACCTCATCTTTTGCTCCTTCGGACGTCTCTGGGCGTCCTTTCTCTCTTTTTTCTTTCTCATTTCCCATCTGGGAAGCATATTCCAGCACGATCTCCCGCTCATTGAGTGGGATGACGCCAGATTGCGTACGCATGGTCTGTTTGTCCCCCCGACCGCTGAGGATGACCAGATCCCCCGGCCGCGCCAACCCCAGCGCCTGGGTGATGGCCGCCTTACGGTCAGGCTGGAACTGAGCTTGCCGTGGCATCCCCGCCTGAATTTGGGCGCAGATGTCCGCCACCGGCTCTGTGCGAGGGTCGTCGGCGGTCAAGATGACCACATCCGCCCGGGACGCCGCCTCGCCCAGCAAGGGGCGACGGCTCCGATCCCGGTCGCCGGGCGCGCCCAGCACCAAAATCTTCCGTTTCTCCCCCAGCCCATTGGCCGCCAGCAGCAGGTTATCCACCTGCTCCGGCGTGGCAGCGCTGTCGATGAGCACCCCCACGTCACCGGGCAGGTGCAGCAGCTCCATCCGGCCGGGGACGCCACCGGTATGGGGCAGAATGTCCGCCATGGCGTTCAAGGTCAACCCCGCGTTCAGGCCGCAGGCCAACGCCGCCAAGGCGTTGTACAAGCCGAACCCACCGGGGATAGGCAGGCGCATCCGACAGATGGCCTGGTCGGTGAGGGCTTCAAATTCGATGCGATCCTCGCACAGGCGCAGGTTCCGGGCGTTCAGGTCCGCCTCCCCACGCCGCTCCGCGTAGGTCATTCGGACGCCACCGCAAGCTTTGACCGCCTGACGCAAGGTTGGGTCGTCTAAATTGCAGATACAACGGTCGCCCCACCGAATCAGGTACTGGCGCAGCGCCTGTTCGCTCATCCGCCCCACGCCGCCGGTGAAGACCACGCACTGGGGGTTCAGGTCAGCCATCATGGCGCTGGTCAGGGCTTCCGGCAGCAGGGTCAGGATGACCCCGTCGCAGTGAGTCTGCGCCATCTCCGTCAGGGTCTCCTCCAACTGTTCCCGCCAGCAGAGCCAGGACAGGGGCGGCCGAGTCTGGCCGTTCAGGTAGACGTGCCGGGTGGTGATGAGGCCGTATTCTCTCCCCAAGCCCGCCTCCAGCACGCTGCGCATCAAATGCGCCGCACAGGTCTTGCCTGCGCCGCCGGCTACGACGGTCAATGGGATGGTATTACCGCTGGAGCGCGCCACGGTCATTATCAGCCTCCGTTTTGTTGGTAAAGGATACGGTCACCACGGTGCCCCGCGCCACCTTTTTGCCCCGTTTTACGCTCTGCTTATAGGCCACGGTGCTGCTGGTGTAGTTGCCGGACGTACCGGTGGCCATCATGTAGAGATTCAGGTTGTTCAAAGCGGCCTTGGCCTGGTCTGGGGTCATGCCAGTCAGGTCGGGCATGGTGATGGTGTCCTTGGGGGGCGTTTCGCCCAGGTAGAGGATGACCTTGCTGCCGCTGGGGATGGTGGTCCCTGCTGCGGGGATCTGGGCGGTGACGGTGTCGCCGTTGCCCACGGTGCGGCAGGTCAGATCCTTGTTGTTCAATGCCTCCTGAGCCTGCTTGGAGCTATAGCCAGTCAACGACGGGACGCTGACGCTGGCGCCAGTCAGGTCGTTGGCGGTGTACTCCTTCTCAAAGCCCAGGTAATCCAGCACGTCGGCAATGAGCTCACCGGCGATGGGTGCTGCCAGACTGCCGCCGGAGATGTAGTAGCCGGTGGTGGTGTAGTCGCTGCCCTTGTTCTTCACCTTGGGAGCCTGGAAGCCCACCAGGGCGATGACCTGTGGGTCGTTGGCCGGTGCGAAGCCGATGAAGGAAGTGATGTACTCATCTTTCACCAGAGTTTCCGACGTACCGGTCTTACCGCCGATGCGATAACCGGCCTGATAGGCGTTGGAACCGCCGTATTTGCTGACGACCCCTTCCAAGATCTCCGCACAAGTGGCCGAGGTCTTCTCGCTGACCACCTGCCGCACCGGCGTATTGTCCGCCTCGTACACGGTGTTCCCGTCCTTATTGGTGATGGACTGGACCACGTGGGGAGTGTACAGGTAACCGCCGTTGACGACAGCGTTGACGGCCGTGATGAGCTGCACCGGCGTGACGGTGAAGCGCTGGCCGAAGGATGCGGTGGCCAGGTTGACGGTGTTGAAGTTCCCTTCATCCCAGATGACACTGTTCCCCTCCCCCGGCAGGTCGATGCCGGTGCTGTCGGTGAAGCCGAAAGCGTCCAGGTAGGAGTAGAACTTCTCGGTGCCCAGGGACTGGCCGATCTTGATGAAGGCCGGGTTACAGGAGTGTCCCACTGCCTCCGCCAGGGTCTGCTGGCCGTGGCCGGCACGGTTGGAGCACTTGATGGTCCACTTGCCCATCTTCACCGAGCCGCTGCAATAGAAATTGTCCTTGGTGCTGACGGTGCCAGCCTCCAAAGCGGCGGCCAGGACCACCGATTTGAAGGTGGAACCCGGCTCATAGGTGTCGTTGAGGGCTTTGTTCCGCCACATCTCGTTGAGCGCTTCGCTCTCCTTCATCTCGCCGCCCTTGACTTTATTTAAAAGGGTCTTGTCGACGATGGTGCTGTAATCGTTCAGGTCGTAGTCCGGCGAGCTGGCCATGCCCAAGATGCCGCCGGTCTTGCAGTCCATGACGATGATGAACCCACCCTTCCGGACGTCGTAGGACTGGATGCCCTCCTTTAAATACTTCTCACAGTAGGACTGGATGGTAGCGTCCAAGGTCAGCTTCACGCTGTCGCCATTTTTGGCGTCGTAGTAGTCCTGGAAGAAGTTCATCAGGTCGGTGCCGCGGGCGTTGGTGGCGGTGACCACCAGGCCATTGGTGCCGGCCAGCTGGGTGTTATACTGAGCCTCCACCCCGTAAGCGCCGCCGTTGTCATTGGTGAACCCGATGACCTGGGCAGCCAGGTTGGAGTAGGGGTAGTAGCGTTTGGTGTTGGGGGTCAGGTAGACGCAGCGCGCCAGCTCGTTCTTGGAGATGAACTTGCGCACGGCGGCCTCGGTCTCCGTGTCGATCTTGGTGGCGATCTTCTTGTACTGGCTCTTCTTGTCCGTACACTTCTTCGCCACATCCTCCTCGGTCACCCCATCCAACAGCTTTGCCAGGTTTTGGGCGATCAATTCCTGCACGTTGATATCATAGTCCTTGGTGCTCTTGCCTGCCTTCTTGGCAGACTCCAGCTTCCCGTCCAGCTCCTCCTGCTTTTCCACAATGGCTTTGGGGGAGATGATGACGTCATAGACGGTGGAGCTGATGGCCAGCACGTTGCCCTGACTGTCGTAGATGGTGCCCCGCTGGGCGTTGATGGACAGCTCGCTGGTCTGCTGCTCGATGGCCTCCTGCTCCAAGGTGTCGTGCTGGGTCACCTGCAGATCCCACAGCTTCCAGCCGATGGGCAAGAAGACGACAACACCGAAGACGACCAACAGGACCAGGATCCGTTTCAGTATTTTATAATTTCTGTCTTTTCCGTGTTTTCTTCTCTTTTCGCCGTTCCCCATTTTCTCACCTGCTTTCATGGCACAAGGGCGTAAGAAAGCCACTGGTTTTCCTTACGCCCTGTTTCTCTCTTATGGCACTGCTACAGAACCGTATGCGCCCAGACATTTGATTATGATTTTCCCAAATCAAAAAAGTCCCGCACGCTCTGGAAGAAGTCCGCGATGCCGCCGCTCTTCTGCTCCTGTTCGTAGACAACGATATTATCCGGGTCGGACAGCTCCACATAGACGATCTGGTCACTGGTGACCGGCTTCAGGTTCCCGGCCTTTTTGACCGCCTTGCTGAGCACGTCCTGATTGAACACCTCTTCATACTCCGCCTTCAGGGTATTCTCCTCCGTCTGAAGGGTGGTGAGCTGACTCTGAAGGGCAACGGTGTTTGCGTACACGTTGTTGAGCCGGACATAGCTGAACAGCACCAACACCGCCGCCACCGTGACCAGCCCAAAGCCCATCACCGCCCAAGGCGCCACCGCCTCTCTGGGACGGAGCTTGACCTTGGGGCGGGTCATCACCCGCCGACGCTGCCGCTGACCGGTCCGGGTATGCTTCCGAGGCCGGGGCTGTCTGGAGGGTTCGCCGCCGTCGGGGACGGGAACCACGTTGCGCTGATAGTTCAAGTCATAGGCCACATTGCCGTAGGTTGTTTGTTGATGCCGTCTTTTCTCATTGGCCATAATGACTTTCTCCTTTGCAAAATCTCAAAATCAGTTTGGTATCTTTTCCGCCACACGCAGTTTGGCGCTGCGGGCGCGGGGATTGCGTTCCAGCTCCTCCTGACTGGGCAGGATGGGCTTTCTGGGTTTCAAAGTAATCAGGGGCTTTTTCCCGCAGATGCACACCGGGAACTCCGGCGGGCAGGTGCACCCCTTGGCCGCCTTGGCCAGCTGCTGCTTGACGATGCGATCCTCCAGAGAGTGGAAGGAGATGACGCACAGCCTTCCGCCTGGCTTGAGCAGGGGGATGGCTCCAGCCACCACATCGGACACGGCGGCCAATTCGTCATTCACCGCGATGCGGATGCCCTGGAAGGTGCGCTTTGCTGGGTGCTGCTTCTCCCGCAGGGCGGCGGCTGGCATGGCGCTGCGGATGACGTCCACCAGCTGACCGGTGGTCTCGATGGGCGCCTCCTGCCGCTTGCGGACAATAGCGCCGGCGATGGCGCCGGCGTAGCGTTCTTCTCCATAGTTGCGCAGCACGTCCTTGAGCTGTCCCTCCGACCACTCGTTGACCACCACCGCCGCCGTCAGCGGCTGGGTCTGATCCATGCGCATGTCCAGGGGGGCGTCGTGCTGATAGGAAAACCCTCGTTCCGGGTCGTCCAGCTGGGGGGAGGACACGCCCAAGTCCAGCAGGATGCCGTCCACCGCGGGGATGTCCAACTCCCGGAGCAAGTCCGGCATATCCCGGAAGTTGCCGTGGACCAGGGTCACCCGGTCCATCCAGGGTCCTAACCGTTCCTGGGCGGCGTCCAGCGCCGCCTGATCCCGGTCGATGGCGATGAGCCGTCCGGTGGTCAGGCGCTTGGCGATCTCCCGGCTGTGGCCGGCGCGGCCTAAGGTGCCGTCTACGTAGACGCCCTCCGGCCGGATATGTAAGCCCTGGATACACTCCTCCAACAGGACCGGGCAATGGGTCAATTCACTCATCATCAGAACCCCAACAAATCCATCATATCGGCCACACGGTCACCGCTCAGGGCAGCTTCGTCCTTGGCCTTCCATACTTCTGCGTTCCAAATCTTCGCTTTCTTGTTGTTGCCCACGATGGCAACCTCCTTCTCCAAGCCGGCGTAATCCCGGAGCTTCTTGGGGATCATGAAGCGATTCTGGCTGTCCGGCTCACACTTGGCCGCATTGGCGAAAAAGGTGTCCGAGATGGCAGCCTTACTGCTGGGCAGAGCGGCCAGCTTCTCACAGAGCCTGTCCCACTCGGGCATGGGATAGACGTTGAGGTATTGATACAGGGTGCCATCCGCCTCGCGGTTGGCGCCCACGGCGATATAGAAGCAGGTACCCAATTCCTCCCGGAAGTTGGCGGGGACGAAGAGACGACCTTTGGCATCCAGATTGTGCAGATACGTGCCGGTCATCTTGTCACTCCCTCCACCGACGGGGCTGGGCGCTCCCATTTGCTCCACTTTGCTCCACAGTATAGCAATAGTATACGTCTTTTCCTGGAAAAAGGCAAGTGGTATTCCACCGCTTTTTGCTCTTTTTATCCCGGTTTTTCCCCAGAATTTAGGCCGCTTTCGTAACAAAACATTTGTTCTAACCCTTCCAACGCTTCCAGTCCCGTCCTATCCCTTCTACCCTTTCCCAGACCCGCAAAAATCCGCCTTTTCGTTCCAAAATCACCCTCTCTCTTGCACAACATGAAATTTTATGCTAGGATACGGGTGCAATCTCATCCTTTCGAATCTGATCGAGGCGATTTCAACCATGAACCAAAAAGGCAAAAACTGTTCCATTGCCGCCCTCATCCTGGGCATCGTGTCCATTGTCCTGTGCTTCCCCTACATCCTCAGCGCCCTGGCTATGGCCTGCGGCATCGTGGGGATCATCTGCGCCACCAACGGCCAGAAATACTGCCTGGAGGCGGGACAGCCCACCGGTCTGGCCACCGCCGGTCTGGTGCTCTCCATCATCGGCCTGACCCTCTCCTCCATCTCCTTCTTCACCTGCACCCTCTGCGTCACCTGCGTGGGGTTCGTGCTGTGATATGGCGCCGTTTGTCACCCTCTTCGGCCGCACCGTCGGCAGTTACGGCCTCTGCTCCGTTTTCGGATTGCTGGTCAGCAGCTTTGTCGCCATCCAGTTGGGGCGACGGCAGGGTGTGCCCAGCTACCTGGTCATCCAGGCAGCGGTTTCCGCCCTGGTGGGGTTGCTGGCAGGCGGACACCTGCTCTACGGCCTGCTCCACCTGCCGGAACTGTTGTCCCATCCTACCCTAGTCACGTTTCTGCGCTGTTTCAGCGGCTCCATCTACTACGGCGGCTTTTTAGGCGCTTGCCTGTCCGTCCACTGGTACGCCCGACGCTTTGCACCTAACCAGACCGGTCTGCTCACCGACCTCTTCGCCTGCTCCGTCCCCCTGTTCCACGCCTTTGGCCGGGTGGGGTGCTTTTTGGGCGGCTGCTGTTATGGCATCCCCTGCCGGTGGGGCTTTACGGCCACAGAAAATCCACTGGTGCCGGAGTTGAACGGGGTCTGTCGGTTCCCGGTACAGCTGGTGGAGGCCGGGTGCGAGCTGGGGCTGTTCTTTTTGCTGTTTTGGCTCTTTCGCAAGGGGAAACGCTCTGGACAGTTGGTGTTCTGCTATCTGCTGGGCTATGCACCCCTGCGGTTCGGGCTGGAATTTTTGCGTGGGGACGCAGCTCGTGGGTTCTTTTTCAACCTGTCCACCAGTCAGTGGCTCAGCATCCTGCTGTTTTGCACAGCCCTGTGGATATTCCGCCGCGCTCCACAGAACCAATAAAAAACTGCCTCAGCAGGGTCTCATCCCCACCGAGGCAGTTTTTTCGTTATTCGACCGCCGGTTCTCCCGGCTTTTTGTAGACCTTGTCCAGCTTCTCGTCGATCTCCCGCTGACAGAAGGCATCCCATTCTTCTTCCGGCACCTCTTCATAGGCTACCGAGACATATTCCGTGTCCATTTTGAACAGGTCGGCCACGTCCAAGGCGATGCGGTTGGCCAAGGCGCGTTTTTCCTCGTCGCTCCGTCCCGGCCACACATTGACTACGATATGGGGCATCTCCATCCCTCCTTCTATTTTTCCCATTATACCATGGGGAAGGTCAAGGTTCTACCGGTTCCTCCAACTTCTTTGCCATCCGGTGATGCTGTACCAGGTTGTCCCCCACAAAGAGGAGCACTGCCGCCCAGACAAATGCGAAAACGATCTGATTGGTGCGGGTAAATTCCTCGCCGTACAGGAAAACCCCCAGCAGGAGCACCATGGTAGGGTTGATATACATTAAAATACCGGAGAGGGTGATGGAAGTCCCTTTGATGCCTTGGGCAAAGAGCATCAGGGGCACCGATGTGACCACACCGGTCAGGGGCAGCAGGACGAACTGCCAGCCGTGCAAAAGACCTATGGCGCCGCTGCCATGCAGCTCTGCAAAGATCAGAAAAGCCAGGGCAAAGGGCGCCATAAAGAGCGTTTCCAGAAAGATCGAAGTCTCTCCATCTGCGTTCACCTTCTTTTTCAGAGCTCCATAAACGGCAAAGGAACCGCCAATGGTCAGCGCCAGCCAAGGCACGCTGCCGTACATGAACACCGCGATGAGCACCCCGATGGCGGCGATGGCGATGGCCAGCCACTGGACGATGCCGTGCTTTTCCCGGAAAAAGACCGCGCCGATGAGCACGGAGATGATGGGGCTCATATAGTAGGCCAGGCTGCTCTCCAGCACCTTGCCGATGGCGATGGAGAAGATGTACAGCCCCCAGTTGATGCTGATGAGGATGGCACACAGGAAGATGAGCCGCGCTTCCTTCTTGTCCGCCAGCGCCGCCTTCATCCCGCTCCACCGGTGGCGCAGGAGGAGCAGTGCGCCGCAGAAGATGGCTGACCAGATGATACGGGAAGCCAGGACGTAGGCGGAATTGACCATGCTGAGTTGTTTCCAAAAGATAGGCAGCAGACCCCAGATGAGGTAGCTTGCAAACACCAGACCATTCTCTCGTTTCATTCTCTCTTTCTCCTTTTTTCGTGGTGGCTCTTAGGATAACACGTTTTTCTCTCAGCGTCAACTGTACACCAGCAAAAAGCAGCAGTCCCATTGGACTGCTGCTTTTGTGCGATTTTTCCGATTTCACCCCATCTTGAGCATTTCCCTGCGCAGACGGGAGACGATGCGCTTTTCCAGACGAGAGATGTAGGACTGGGAGATGCCCATACAGTCGGCCACCTCCTTCTGGGTGGCGGTCTTGCGCCCCTCCAAGCCGAAGCGCATGGAGATGATGAGGTGCTCCCGCTCGTTCAGGTGGCTCATGGCCTCCCGGAGCATCTGACGATCTACGTCCGCCTCGATGGGCTTCACCACCAGGTCGCTGTCCGTGCCCAACACGTCGGACAGGAGCAGCTCGTTGCCGTCCCAATCCGTGTTCAGCGGCTCGTCAAAGGAGATCTCCCCCTTCTGGTTGGCGGTCTTGCGCAGGTGCATCAAAATCTCGTTCTCGATGCACCGAGAAGCATAGGTGGCCAGCTTGATGTTTTTGTCCACCTTGAAGGTGTTCACCGCCTTGATAAGGCCGATGGTGCCGATGGAAATAAGGTCCTCGATGTTGATGCCCGTGTTCTCAAAGCGGCGGGCGATATAGACCACCAAGCGCAGGTTGTGCTCGATGAGGGTGCTCTTCGCCCCCAAGTCCCCGTTCTTCATGGCCTCCAGCACCTCCCGTTCCTTAGCACGGGTCAGGGGCTGGGGCAGGACGTCGCTGCCGCCGATGTACCAGATGGGGTCCGGTTCCCGCAGACCCAGCCGGATGAGCAGTTGGTTCAGTTTCATCTTCCAAAGCAGTTTGTTATACTTCATCTTCCTCTTTCCTCCCTATCCATCTGCCCCGACCAGGGCAGTATAGTTGCCATTTGCACTCAATTTCCCGGGACACAGCGCCACCAACAGCCGTTCTTCCACCCGGCCGCCGATGACCGCGCCATCCACCCGCACCGCCAGCAGCATCCCGCTGGACACGCCCACGGAGCGATAGGGGATCATCCGCACCCGCTGTGCCCCCAGCGCAGCAGCCAGCGCCGCCGCCCCCTCCACTGGGTCACGGAGCGCCTCTTCCACCGGCAGCGCAGCATCAAACAACCCCCGCACCGCCTCCCATTCTGCCACCAGCACTTTGGCGTCGCTGAGGGGGTCGGCCAGGGTGTTGCCGGTGTCCACCAGGGCGTCTAACCGAACCGTGCGGCCGTTTAGGGTCACTGTCACCGGCAAGATCTCCTTGGACACCTTGGAGTATCGCCCCAGACAGCGCATCCCCACCGACAGCACCAGATAGCTCCCCGTCGCCGACAGGCACAGGATTTTGAAATCCAGCCCCGTGGCCGGGATGCCGTTGGCGTAGGTCAGCCCGCCGCTGCCCAGCAGGGACACCATGAGCACCCCGCCCCCCAGCGCACAGGCACAGGCGAAGAACACCAGCGTCAGCCGCAGCAGCCGCTGCCGTCCACCGAAGGCCATCAGCGCCAGAGCGACCCCCACAGCCACTTTCACCAGCGGATGTGCCAAGAAGTGCCCCTGAGGCAGGAAGGCGCACAGGGCGTACACCGCTCCCACCAGCGCCCCCAGCGCCAGACGCAGGGTGGGCACGTGCTGCCCGCAGATACGGGCGGAGAGGCGGAGCAATAAGTAGTCGATGGTCAGGTTGAGCAGGAACAAGGTGTCCACGTACACCACCGTCATAGGCGTCCTCCCTTCTGTGGGTTCCAGTATAGCCCACTGGGAGGGAAAATTTCGTCTAAGCGGGGACAAGGCGCAAAAAATCCCTCCTGCTAAAGCAGAAGGGATTTGACGTTATCGCGGTGACTGGAGAAAGTTCCTCAAAAACTTCTGAGACAGCACCAGGCAGAACAATTCCGAGATCAGCGGCGCAAACCAAATGCTGCTGCCGCCCACAGTGAAAGCCAAGACCATCAGCGCCCCCGCTTGGAGCACCAGGCCGCGCCCGACGGAAATGCAGATGGCAGGACGCGGCCGTTCCACCGCAGTGAGGAACCCGCCGATGAGGATGTTGACCCCTAGGATGAGGTAGCACAGACTGTACCGCCGGAGGGCGTGGACGGAGGTCAGGTTCAGCTCCGGGTTAGTGTTGGACAGGAACGCCTGCACCAGCTGGGGGGCAAGCAGGAAGATGCCCAAAAAGACCACGGCGGTGACGATAGCCACGGCGGTGAACCCGTACCGCAGCAGCTTCCGGCAGCCGGCGGCGTCCTCCTTGCCGTAGTGGAAGCTGACCAGGGGCTGACTGCCCTGAGAGATGCCCATCATCATGTTGATGACCAGGGTGTTGGTGTAGGCGATGATGGTGTAGCTGACCAAGCCCTCCTGGCCGATGCACCGGAGGATCATGTGGTTGAAGAGCAGGATCATGAGCCCGTTGCACAGCTCGTTCACCCCGTCGGAGATGCCGATGGGGATGAGGCGGCAGTAGATGCTCCAATCCATCCGGAAGCGGACAAAGTGGAAGGTGGTCTTGCCCCGGATAAAGTGGTGTAAGTAAATGACACAGGTGAGCAGCTGAGACAGACCGGTAGCCACAGCGGCGCCCCAGACGCCCAAATCTAAATGGAAGATAGCCACATAGTCCAGGACGCAGTTGGTCAGGCAGCCGGTGATGACGGTGCGGATGGCCAGCTGTGGATAGCCGTCGGTCTTGATCAAAATCTCCATATTATAAGAGATGATGAAGCAGACGGCGAAGGGCGCAAGGCCGGTGAGATAGTCCTTGGTGTAGGGCAGCGTGACCCCTTCCGCCCCCAGCAGCTTGGCCACCGGCTCCAGGAAGAGGAAGACCAGGACGGTGATGACGATACCGGTCACGGTGAGGAGGGTGACGTTCTGGCTGAATAGGCTGTTGGCTCGCTCCCGTTTGCCCTGTCCCAGGAAGATGGAGAGGATGGTACTGGTACCCACGGCGAAGATGACTGCGATGGAGAAGAGCAGGTTCAGGAAGGGTGCGGACAGGTTGACCGCGCTCATGGCGTACTCGCCTACCCCACGGGCCACGAACAGGCCGTCCACGATGGAGTACAGGGAGAACACCATCAGGGAGGCCACGGTGGCGGTGGAGAAGCGGACGAACTGAGAGAGTAGACTGCGCTCATCGAGCATTTTGGATCAAAATTCCTTTCTATGTTGCATTTTCCGCTGGGGAATCTTACCGGTTATTATACCGGAACCCTGACAAACTGTCAACTCACCCACCCATTCAGGGCAGCTGGTCGATGTGCTGGAACAGGAACTCGATAAAGTACTTGCTGGCGATGGGCATGGTGTTCTTGTCCTTCATGACCAATCCAATCTTGCGCATGACCACCGGTTTCGTGGGCAGGATGGCCACCTGATAATTGGTCTTCCGCAGCACCAGCTCCGGCAGGATGCTGATGCCCAGCCCCGCTTCGATCATGGACAAAATGGAGTAGTCGTCGTGGACCCGGAGTCGGACGGACGGCTCCAGCCCCTGCTGGTGGAAGGCCTCCAACGGCTCGCTGAGCAGTCCTTCCTCCAGCAACAAAAAGGGTTCGTTTACCAAATCCTCCAGGGCCACATAAGGCTCCTGAGCCAGCGGGTGGTCTAGGGGCAGCACCGCACGGTGCTCACCAGCTTTGACGAACCGGGTCTTGATGTTAGGGATGGCGTCCGGGTTCACGAACCCGAAATCCACCTCCCCAGTGCGCACCCGTTCCGGGATGCTGGTGTAGTCCCCCTGATGCAGGATGAACTCCACGTTGGGGTAGCGCTCCTGGAACTGCTTGATGAGGGTGGGCAGCCAGTGACAGGAGACGCTGGAGATGGTGCCGGTGTCCAGACCGCGGATCTCCTTGGCGATCTCCTGCATGGCCTGGTACTGGGCGACGGTCTTTTGGATGGAGGGGAAGAGACGTTCCCCCTCGATGGTCAGGCGGCTGCCGTAGCGGGAGCGGTAGAGGAGCTTGATGGACAGCTCGCGTTCCAGGGAGGTGATCATCTGGCTCATGGCGGGCTGGGTGTACCCCAACACCTCCGCCGCTTTGGTCAAACTGCCCAGCTCCACCGCCTTTTGGAGGGCGATATATCGGTTCATTTCTACATAACCTTTCTGCATATCTACATTCTAAACATTTATTTTACTTATGCTAAATTTCAGTATATACTGTAGCCACAGAAAACGCAAGGAGCGAATCACTCCACGCGAACAAATCTTGAAGGAGGTTCTTTTCATGAGCAGCAAAAAAGCAGAATTATTGATGGTCAGTGTCACGCTAGCCTGGGGTTCTTCCTACCTGCTGATGAAAGTGGGCCTCAACGGCATCGGTCCCTTCAACCTCATCGCCCTGCGCTTCGGCATCGCCTTCGTCTTCATGACCCTGGCCTTCCTGCCCAAGTTCCGCAAGCTGACCCGCGCCACCCTCCTGAAGGGACTTTTGGCCGGCGTCATCCTCTTCCTGCTCTTCACCGGTATGGTCTGCGGCGTCAACTACACCACCGCCTCCACCGCCGGTTTCCTGACCAGCACCACCGTTGTGCTGGTGCCCATTTTGGAGAGCTTCCTGAAACGGAAGCTGCCGGAAAAGTCCATGGTCGCCAGCATCTGCATCGCCATCTGCGGCCTGTTCCTGCTGACCGCCACTGACGGACTGGCTCTGGACAAGGGCGCGCTGCTCTGTCTCATGGGCGCGCTGTTCTACGCCATCTACATCATCGTCCTGGACAAGATCGCCAAAAAGGAAGACGCCTTCCTCATCAGCATCATCCAGCTGGGCGTAGCCTCCGCCCTGGGCGCCGTGGCTATGTGCCTGTTCGAGACCCCCTCCCTGCCCACCAGACCGGTGGAATGGGGCGCCGTCATCGGCCTGGGTCTGGTGTGCAGTGCCTACGGCTTCGTGGTGCAGCCCATCGCGCAGAAATACGCCGCTCCCGAGAAGATCGGCCTGATCTTCGCCCTGGAACCGGTCTTTTCCGCCATCCTGTCCTTCCTCTTCCTTCACGAAGTCCTGGACTTCCGTGGCTACCTGGGCGCTGCCCTCATCCTGTCGTCTGTGGTCTTCTCCGAGCTCATGACCTCTGGTCGGAAAGTCACCGCTCCCAAAAAACACCCGGCGGATGCCCACACCGTTTGTCGCTGAGACAACCTACTTTTTCCTCTTGCTAATATCCATTTCTTATACCTACTATCTAAACGGAAAGCGGAGACCATACATGGTCTCCGCTTTCTACTATTTCGCACAAATGCAAGCATTTTCTAAGTTGACAGTCTGGTGTATACACTCGCTGCGTCGACAAGTTCCTCACCTGTGAAACAGGTGGGGCCTACGCTATAAATGTGCCACTGGCACATTTACTTAACGCTGCGGCACTTACCGGGCTGAGAAGAGAAAAAACGGACGCGCATGTCGTCCGTTTTTTCAAATTTCATTTTATTCCGCCATCTCCGATGCCGGAACTCTGCGAGGCTTTTCTAGCTAAAGTACCCGCATTTTTCTGAAACCTTTACAGTCCGCGGCTCCACTCCGGCCGCATCTGGCTCTCGCCAGCCAGCACGCTGTCGATCTTCGCCAGCATCTCCGGCGTCTTGTCCGGGATGGTATCATTGAACGCCAGGTAGTTGGACGCGTGGTTGCTGGTGAAGTGGATGGGGCCCTCGTGGATGTTGGCCAGCAGCAGGCGGGTCTCCTGGAGCACCTGGGTAGGGGTCAGCATCTTGAACTTGCCCTGCTGGACGTCCCGATACATGGGGGTGCCCGGCTCACACATATAGGTCAGTGCGGACAGGTGCTGAGGCACCATCTTGTTCATCAGCTCAGCGGTGGCCAGAGCGTGCTGCTTGGACGGCTCGCCGGGGCCAGCCAGACCCAAGATGATCATGGTCCACAGGTCAAACCCGCAATCCTTCAGCAGCAGTGCAGCGTCCAAGATCTCCTGGGCGGTGGCGCCCTTCTTGACCTTTTTCAACAGTTCGTCATCCCCGGTCTCCACCCCCAGGTACGCCCGCTTCAGGCCAGCTTCGTTCAGCTCCTTCAGCTGGGCAGGGGTCTTGGACATGGTGGACTTGGGACCTGCGTAGGTGGTGACCTTCTCCAGGTAGGGGAAGGTCTTATAGAGCCGGTCCAGGATGGTCAGCAGCTCGTCCTGCTTCATGATGATGGCGTCACCATCGCACAGGAACACCCGGCGGACGCCGTTGCCATAGGCTTTGCGTGCCATTTCAATGTCATCCAAAATATCCTTCAACGGGCGGATGCGGAACCGCTTGTCCTTATACATACTGCAAAAGGTGCAGCTGTTATTGGAACAGCCGATGGTACACTGGAGCAGGTAGCTCTTCCACTCTCCGGGGGGACGGTAAATCATGCCTTCATATCTCATAATACATTCTCCACAAATCGTTTCATTGTCGCACAGAATTTCTCCATTTCTTCCTCACTGCCGATGGTCACCCGGAGGAAGTTGTCGATTCTGGGCAGGTCAAAATAGCGAACCAGAATGCCCGCCTCACGCAAATCCGCAAAGAGCTTGCGGGCAGGCAGTTCCGGATGGGTGATAAAAATAAAGTTGCTCTTGGAGGGCAGGACGGTAAAGCCCAACTCCCGCAGGGTTTGGGATGTCTCCTCTCTGGTGGCCGCTACCTGTGCACAGCGCTGGGCAAAGTAGTCCCCATCCTCCACCGCCGCCACACCGGCCAAAATGGCCAGCTGGTCGATGGTATAGGAGTTGATGGAGTTTTTGACACAGTTCAGCCCCTGGATGAGGTTCTCACTGCCAAAGGCGAAGCCCACCCGCATCCCAGCCAGGGCACGGGACTTGGACATGGTCTGCACCACCAGCAGGTTGGGGTACTCGTCCAGCAGGGGCAGGGCGGAGGTGCCGCCGAAGTCGATATAGGCTTCGTCCACGATGACCACCACATCCGGATTTCCCTCCAAAATGCGCCGCAGGGACGCCTGATCCAGCTCGATGCCAGTGGGGGCATTGGGGTTGGTGATGACCACGCCATCATTGTCCCCCAGCATCTGCTCCACCGGAATGGTGAAGTCGTCCTGCAAGGGGACGGTGCGGTAGTGGATGCCGAACATATTGCAGTAGACCGGATAGAAGGAGTAGGTGATGTCCGGAAACAGGACGGTACCCCCTTCCTCAAAGAACGCCTGGAAGGCGAAGGCCAGCACCTCATCCGAACCGTTGCCCACGAACACCTGGCTCTCCTTGACGCCGTAGGACTGGGCCAGCGCAGACACCAGCTTGCTGGCGTCCGGATCGGGATAGAGCTTGAGCCGCTCGTCCACCCCCTTCTGTACCGCTTCCACCACCTTGGGGGAGGGCGGGTAGGGGTTCTCGTTGGTGTTTAACTTGATGAATTTCCGCTCCTTGGGCTGCTCCCCAGGGGTGTAGGGGGTCAGACTGCGAATACGGCCGCTCCAAAATTCTTTCATAGCTCGTGCGCTCCCTTATGCTTTTATCATTGTGGCTCCTGCCCTTGGGGCAGGATTTTTTTCACACTTTTTTCCGCCTTGCTGCGCAAGATCATCACTTCTCGCCCGCAGGTTTGGCAGCGGAGACGGAAGTCCATACCCACCCGCAGCACCAGCCATTCTCTCCCCCCGCAGGGGTGCGTTTTTTTCATCTGCAAGACATCGCCTACTTGAATGTTCATGGGGTTCGCCTCCTATATTACTTTAGCACACTGATACGCTATCATATTATATCTTTCCTGTCAATAGCACTCCTGCACAAATCCAGCCGCCGGACGGTGCAAGAACAAAACCCCTCCCCACGGCATAGGATACACCATCCATACAACTGGAAAAGAGGAGGAAGGATTATGCATGATTTCTGGCCGGAAGGCCGACGATACACCACCCAGGAAAATCAGCAATCTTTGGCCAGCCGCGCCGGTCTGGAAGCCGCCTGGCGGCAGCAGGTGGTGCTGGAAGGGCTGGCCCTCCGCTGTGACCCAGCCCACAACCTAACGGTGCAGCTGGGGGACACGGTGGGAGTCATCCCACGGGAGGAGTGCGCCCTGGGCATCCGGGAGGGCACCACACGGGACATCGCCATCCTCACCTGCGTGGGCAGGGCGGTGAGCTTTGTCGTCACCGGCTTCGAGAACGGCGTCCCACAGCTCTCCCGGCGCTTGGCACAGGAACGAGCGCTGGCGCAATTGCTGCAATGTCAGCCGGGGGACATCTTGCCCGCCACCGTCACCCACCTGGAACCTTATGGCGCTTTCGTGGACATCGGCTGCGGCGTCCCATCCCTGCTGCCCCTGAAGACCATCTCCATCTCCCGCATCCCCCACCCCAACTGTCGATTCCGATCGGGGCAGGAGATTTTTTGCGTGGTGCGGCAGGTGATGCCGGAGCTGGGGCGGGTGCAGCTGTCCCACAAGGAGCTGCTGGGTACCTGGTCGGAAAACGCCAGCCACTTTGAGGCAGGGGAGACGGTGACCGGCATCATCCGCAGCGTCATGGACTATGGCATCTTCGTGGAGCTGGCCCCCAACCTGACCGGCCTGGCAGAACCGCTGGAAGGCTTTCAGGCTGGGGATTCCGTGTCGGTCTACATCAAATCCATCTTACCCGACCGGCAGAAGATCAAGCTGGCCATCATCGGCACCGTGGCACCTCAACCCCCTGCTCCTCTGGCCTACCACGCCACCGCCGGTCGAGTGGTGGACTGGAACTATCACGGAGTCACCCACATCCTCCCGCCGGAAGAACTTATCCCTTCCCCTTGATGCGCGCCCAATAGGCTTTGGCCGCCTGTTCGGTCTTGTTCTCGCCGTATTGATAATAGGCGGCGTCCTTGAGCCGGTCGGGCAGGTACTGCTGGGGGACATAGTGGTTGGGGAAGCTGTGGGGATACTGGTAGGTCAGCCCACGACCCAGCTTTTTGGCGCCGGTGTAATGGCTGTCCATGAGATAGGCGGGGATGTCCCCATAGTTTCCCTTGCGGATGTCGCTGAGGGCGGCGTCAATGCCCATAATGGCGGAATTGGATTTGGGTGCCGTGGCCATCAAGATGACCGCTTCCGCCAGTGGGATACGGGCTTCCGGCAGCCCCAACATATTGGCCGCATCAATGCAGGATTTCACAATGGACACCGCCTGGGGATAGGCCAGTCCCACATCCTCGGACGCAATGACCATGAGCCGCCGGCAGGCGGACACCAAGTCCCCCGCTTCCAGCAGCCGTGCCAGATAGTGCAGCCCCGCATCTGGGTCACTGCCTCGGATGGACTTTTGCAGGGCGGACAGGATGTCATAGTGGTTGTCTCCGTCCCGATCATAGCGGAAGGCAGACTTTTGCCCCACCAGCTCCGCATCCTCCAAGGTCACCGTCACCACGCCGTCTACATTCTCGCCAGCGGCACAGAGCAGCTCCGCCCCGTTGATGGCCTTGCGCACATCGCCGCCGCAGGCGGTGGCCAGGTAATCCCGCACATCGTCCGATGCCTGGATGGTCACGCCGCTGCGCTCCTCCAACAGCCGGAAGGCACGGTCTACCGCCGGTCGAACCTCCTGGGGCGTGACCGGCTTGAACTCAAAGACGGTGGAGCGAGAGAGGACGGCGTTGAAGATGGTGAAGTAGGGGTTCTCCGTGGTGGAGGCGATGACGGTGATCTTGCCGTTCTCCATGAACTCCAACAGGGACTGCTGCTGCTTTTTGTTGAAATACTGGATCTCATCCAAGTAAAGCAGCACCCCGTTGGGCGCCAGCAAGGTGTCCACATCGGCGATGACCTCCCGAATGTCCGCAATGGAGGCGGTGGTGGCGTTGAGCCGGTGCAGGGTGCGGTGGGTCTGGTTGGCAATGATGTTGGCCACGGTGGTCTTGCCAGTGCCGGACGGGCCGAAAAAGACCATGTTGGGCACCTGACCGCTCTCGATGATGCGGCGCAACACCCCGTTCTTGCCCAGGATGTGGCTCTGCCCCACCACGTCCTCCAAGGTCTGCGGCCGAATTTCATCGGCCAACGGACGGTACTGCATCTGTGCCGCCTCCTTTCCTTCGTACTTGCGTCTATTTTACCACATTTTATAACGTGGGAAAAGGGCTGGGCTTTGTGGACTATTCCGTTTTTTCTCATGCAATGTGCCAAAAAAGTCTGGGATGTTTGTCCCAGACTTTTTCTCGTGCCGCTGCTGAACAGGCCACATTGCTTTTCACTATTTTTGTGTATACGATGGTTCTGATCGGCCTTATCGGGCTGTTCATTGCTGCATGGAACATAAAGAAGTAACCGCTCAGCCTTCCCTTTGAGCGGTTACTTCTTTTTAACCTTTCAGAGAGGCTAACCGTTTTGCCGGTAGCGCCCTTGCTCTATCCTCAGTATAGTGCACCCCGCTAAACTTGTCAACTATTTCAAATCTATAAACACGGGTTCCCCCTCTCCATATTTTATGCTACAATCAATGGTAACATTATCACAGGAGGAACACGCCATGAAGACCAAAGAAGAGGCACGCGCCATCGTCAACGGGCTGAAAGAATTATACCCGGATGGCATCTGTTCCCTGCAATATCAAAAAGATTACGAACTGCTGTTCTCCGTCCGCCTGTCCGCCCAGTGTACCGACGCTCGAGTGAACAAGGTCACCCCCGCCCTGTTCCAGCGCTTCCCCACCCTGGAAGCCTTCGCCGAGGCGGCACCGGAAGAGGTGGCGGAATACATCCACTCCTGCGGCTTCTACAACGGCAAGAGCCGGGACCTGGTGGGCTGCGCCCAAATGCTGCTGCGGGACTTCGGCGGCAAAGTCCCCCGGGACATGGACGACCTGCTCAAACTCCCCGGCATCGGCCGCAAGACCGCCAACCTCATCCGCGGTGACATCTTCCACGAACCAGGCTGCGTGGTAGCAGACACCCACTGCATCCGCATCTCCGGCCGCCTGGGCCTGACCGACGGGACCAAAGACCCGGTAAAGGTGGAAAAGCAGCTGCGGGAAGTGCTGCCGCCGGAGGAATCCAACGACTTCTGCCACCGGCTGGTGCTCCACGGACGGGCGGTGTGTACCGCTCGGACGGCCAAGTGTGAACTCTGTCCCCTGTGCGAGTGGTGCGACCACTTCTTGAGCCAAGGGAAGTCGTCGGAGGGGAAAAAGTAATAGGCTCCAAAGGTCAAGCGCCACAGGCCGCATTAGCTTCTTTTCGCTTCCTTTTGCTTCTCTGATAAGTGAGATTCCAAATCTTCGATTTGGCTCAATCGAACTTACA
>CAKTHW010000016.1 GCA_934565425.1 uncultured Oscillospiraceae bacterium | reverse complement strand
GGATCTGATCCACCAGCGCCTCCAGGTCCTCGTCGGAGATGGGGACACCGTTGACCTGCATCCGCTCATTGAACCGGTTGATGTAGGGGGAGGTGTACAGCCCAACCCGCCAGCCGGCGGCCTGGAGGCAGCTGGCGATACAGGCGGCGGTACTGCCCTTGCCGTTGGTGCCGGCGATGTGGACGAAGCGGAGCTGCCGTTCCGGGTTGCCCAGGGCGCCCAACAGGGCGCGGGTGCGGCTCAGACCGGGCTTGCTGCCCTGCCATTTGACGGAGTGGATATAGGCCAGTGTTTCGGCGTAACTCATAAAACGATTCCTTCTTTCTTAGGCTTGCTCCGGCCACAGTCCCAGGCGACGGAAGACGCCGCTGCGGCAGAGGAAAAAGAGCACCAGGGTATCCAGCACAGCGATGACGCAGTACAGAGGCACGCGGACGGCCAGCAGCGCAGGCAGCGGGGTGCCGTAGAGGGTGCTCAGCCACCAAGTGGTCCAGAACATACTGCCCAGCACGAAGCCAGGGCCGGTGACCAGCAGGAGGCGGGGCAGGGTGAGGCGTTTCCAGACCAGGGGGCGCAGCAGGCCGGCCATGATGCCCAGCAGGGTGGGGGTGACGGTGAGGACAGGCAGCCAGCCCAGACCGGAGAGCAGGCCAGCCCCCAAAATATCGGATACCGCTCCCACCACAGCGCCAGCTACCGGGCCGAAGAGGAGACCGGCGGTGAGGATGGGGATGGCTTCAAAGGTGATCTTGATGCTGTTGGTGATCCAGATGACACAGAAACGCGCCAGGACGATCTCCATGGCGCAGAGCAAGGCCAGGGTGGCCAGGGTACGGGTGTGGGTGCGATTCATAAGAGTGACCTCCTTATCATAACACGCGAAGATAGGCAAATGTAATAGGGGTTTGCAACGTTCCGAAAAAAAGACTGCGTACCGAGTCCATTTACCCGGTACGCAGTCCAAAGTTACATTTGAAATTGTCTCACATGGAAAGCACGCAGTCGCTCCCTGTGCCAGCACTTCAGCGGACGACCTCCGCCTTCCCATAGGGCAGTCCCTGGAGGAAGTTGCGGGCGTTCTCCAGCGTATCCGCTGCGATGGCCTGCAAGGCTTCTCTGGTGAAGAAAGCCTGATGGGAGGTGACGACCACCTGGGGGAAGGACGTCAGACGGGCGACTACATCGTTGCTCAGGATGTCATCGGAGTGGTCGGTGTAGACCACCTCGTCCTGTCCCTCGTAGACGTCCAGAGCCACAGCGTGGAACTTGCCAGCCCGCAGGCCGGTGATGAGGGCGTTGGTGTCGATGAAGCCGCCGCGAGCGGTGTTCACCAGCATGACGCCATCCTTCATCATGGCGATGGCCTTGTCGTTGATGAGGTGGTAGGTGCCGCCTTCGCCCATGATGAGGGGGCCGTGGACGGAGATCAGGTCAGACCGCTGGAACAGCTCCTCTTTGGAGACGTAGGTCAGCAGACCCTCTTCTTCCAATGCCTTGTTGGGATAGGCGTCCCAGGCCAGGACGGTCATGCCGTAGCCCTTGCAGATCCGTGCCATACACTCGCCAATCCGGCCGGTGGTGACGATGCCTGCCACCTTGTTGTGCAGGTCGGTGCCCAGCAGACCATTCAGGGCGAAGTTGTTGTCCTTCACCTTGTTGTATGCCTTGGCGATGCGGCGGTTGGCGGCTTGCAGGATGGCCATGGCGTGTTCGGCTACTGCATAGGGCGAATAGGCCGGGACACGCAGGACGGTGATGCCGCATTCCTTGGCGGCGTCCAGATCAACATTGTTGAAACCGGCGCAGCGGAGCAGGATGAGGCGGATGCCGTTCTTCTTCATCTGTTCCACGACCGCGCGAGGCGCCTCGTCGTTTACGAACATACACACTGCGTCAAAGCCCCGGCACAGGTGGACGGTCTCAGCGGTCAGGCGGCTGTCGAAATAGGTGATATCGCAGTTGTAGGCGCCCTCGCCCTTGTCCTTGGCCAGCTCTTCAAAGAAGATCTTGTCATAGGATTTGGTGCCGTAGAAGGCCACCTTCAACACATTCAGGTTGTTGTCCGTGGGGATGATATGGGCGAAGACCTCTTGCAGTCTTGCATAATCGTGCTCCTCTTCTTCGGGGGTGCCTTCGATCTTGATATTCAGGACGTCGCCCTTCTTGGCGCGCAGGGCGATGATGGCCAGCACGTCAGTGCCGGACGCGGACATTCCATTGCTTTCAATGGTCACCGTACTCTTCAGACTGGTGCACTCCGTGGCCAGGATGGCGGCAGGACGGGCGTGCAGACCCAGGGTTGCTTTACAAGTGTACTGGAATGCTCTCATGATAAATCCTCCTCTGATCCTTCAAAATTGGGTTTATGCTTTCTGGAAGATAAACATTAAAACAGAATGGGAAATGGGCGGGAACAATAGCTTCTCCCGATTTCCGCCTACATCATAGTCCAATTTTCAGAAAAATCAATGGTGAATTTCGCTAGATTCACAGGAAAAAATTCTACAGGTAAAATGGGTGGGTAAATGGTGTGATTCAGCTCATGTATCCGATTTTCAAGGTACACAGCCGGTGGGACGCTCAAGGCATCCAGACCGGAAACTGTGACAGAACGCTGCATAGAAAAGGAGGGGGCACAGCAAGAAAAAAGGATGCCATGGCGTGGAGCCAGACATCCCGAATCTGTTGTGCAGAACGATACCTCATTTGGTATGCGGCAGCGGGATGCGGCACACGCACTGTCGGGTGGGGGACCCATTCGCCCGGTGAGCAACTCCCCGTCTCACTGGTACTGGCGCGGCTGTCAGGATGATCCCAAGCAAACCGCAAACACACGTGCGCCTACTCTGCCTATTCAGTTATGGTCTTATTATAACCCTTTGGGTCGAATTTGCAAGGGAAATCTGCCCTTCTGTCAGGATTCAGTCATCTGTGCCGAAATCTCGCACAAAACCAAACCGCTTCTTAGGTAGAATATCCCGTGGGACACGCAGCGGGCAGATACCCCGCCGCTGCGCGTCCCTATCTCATCGACGTTGCCGCAGACGCTGTCCCGGATGTGGACTCGCTGGGGAGGAGTCGCTCCGCCGAATGAGTCAGGGACGGCAGCTGCCGCGCTGTCTGAGGGTAGTATGGCGCGGAGCGTAAAAGGTATGCTCGAGCGGGGCTGGAAATGGGTGCTGGTAAATGGCTTTTCTGGTGAGATTGGAATAATTGTCCAAATAGACAGATATACTAACGGCAGAAAGGGGGCGACCCAATGACAGAATTGGTACTGCGGGCGCTGGGGCGGAAAAAAGAGGCTGCCAGCGGCCAGGAGGAAGAGCGTTCCGCCCTGATGGACGGGCTGGAGCACACCCGGCTGCTGATGCAGCAGGCGTATTTGCAGTTTGATACAGTGGAGGACCCGGACTTGGTGGAATCCGCTGTCTTTGAGATCAAAGCCCTTCAGGCCCGGTACACCTACCTCTTACGCCGGGTCAAAGCGCTGGACGGCGGCAGATGAACGTGGAGACCAAGGTGCTCTGGGGGCTGGGGGTGTTTGCTGGCTTCCTGTTCCTCATCATGCTCCGGAAGGTGCTGGTCAAGGCGGTCAAGCTGCTCCTGCGCACCGCTGCCGGTGCCGGGGTGCTGGCACTGCTGGCGCAGACCGGCGGGGCGCTGGGCGTCCAGCTGGGGGTGAACCTGTGCAACGCCCTGGTGCTGGGCGTGCTGGGCGCGCCGGGGTTCGGACTGCTTCTGATGCTGAATTGGCTGGTGCGGAGCGGATGAAAATTTGAAAAATGAAAATGAGTAAATGAGAGCATAGAAGAGAAAAATAGAGTTTAAATAAGATTTGGAAAAGATAAATTAAAAAAACGAAAAATCCGGTTGACAGGACGGGAAACACTATGTTATAACTATATACGCTGGTTTGCGCCGTTTAGGTACTTTTCGGCCGCAAACCGGCGTGTATTTTGTTTTAACGTAATTTGTTTCATAAGAACAATGGAGGTTTTGGATATGTCCACTTATATGGCAAAGAAGGGCGACCTGGAACGCAAATGGTACGTCCTGGATGCAGCTGGCAAGCCTCTGGGCAAGACCGCTGTCGCCGCCGCTGACCTGCTGCGCGGCAAGACCAAGCCCGAGTACACCCCCCACGTTGACTGCGGCGATTTCGTCATCGTCATCAATGCGGACAAGGCTGTGCTGACCGGCAACAAGCTGACTCAGAAGTTTTATCGTCACCACTCCGGCTGGACTGGCGGCCTGAAAGAGATTTCCTATGGCACCCTGATGCAGAAGCGTCCTGAATTCGCCGTCAAGCAGGCTGTCAAGGGTATGCTGCCCAAGAACAGCCTGGGCGCTGCCGCTCTGACCCGTCTGCGCGTCTATCGTGGTTCTGAACACGGCCATGCCGCTCAGAAGCCCATCGTCATGGAATAATATAGGGAGGGAAATGAATCATGTATAAGAGCAAGAAGCCTTACCTGTATGGCACTGGCCGCCGCAAGTCCTCCGTCGCTCGCGTTCGTCTGTACGAAGGCGGCACCGGCAAGATCACCATCAACGGCCGCGACATCGACGATTATTTCGGCCTGGATACCCTGAAGCTCATCACCCGTCAGCCCCTGGTCCTGACCGAGATGGTCGAGAAGGTTGACATCATCGCTACCGTCACCGGCGGCGGCGTCACCGGCCAGGCTGGCGCACTGCGTCACGGCATCTCCCGCGCCCTGCTGCTGGTCAACCCCGAATTCCGTCCCGTTCTGAAGAGAGCTGGTTACCTGACCCGCGACCCCAGAATGAAGGAAAGAAAGAAGTACGGCCTCAAAGCCGCTCGTCGTGCTCCTCAGTTCTCCAAGCGCTGAGCTTCAACTGCTATGCTATTGCAAAAGCACCTGTGGAAACACAGGTGCTTTGTTTTTTCCTAGGGAGAGGAAAGCTTTTTGTATCCGCAATCACAGTACGGCCCACCGGAAGCCAGGGTATACTGCCGCACAAAATGAGTCGCGCCACCGGCCTCGCTCATGGTGTAGTCCAGGTGGCATAACGCCGGCGTCAGGTCGTACAGACCCAGTTTTTTCATCAGGGTGCAGATGCCGCACTGCGTAAAGCGCGCCTCGTAGCCGCTGTCGTCTGGGTACGGGTAGAAGTTCATATTCCAGGAATAGGGGTTTCGGTCACCGGCACGGAGCTGGGCTGTCTTTTGCAGGCTGGCCACATCCTTGTCGGTGAATTTGGACTTTCCGCTCATCCGACAGAACCACTTCATCGTCGGCGTCATCATGGCCTTAGCATAGTAGTCCGTCAGCGTCTGCACATCCGGACGCTCCGGCATACTCAAAATGAACGCTGCCAGCATGGCACAGCCCACTAAGTTTAATTTAAAACGGTCGCCCGATTCAAATTCCGGCAGGTCCGCCAGGATTTCCTGATACTTTCCCTTTGCCTGTGCCGTCACCGTCTTTGCCGTTTCCGGCGTCAGGCCAAATTCCGACGTCAAATGGGTCTGAAAGGATTTGCGAAACAGTGCCCACATCCCCATGGGCATTCCCATATACTTCATCTCCAACCTCCTACTTATTCCGCCGATAACCCTGGGCGTCCCGATATTCCGGATGCTCTTTCAAGTAGGCATCTCGGTCGCCGCAGATGGTGTAATCGCACTTGCAGCCGTTGGCACAGGTGGTGGTGCGCACCAGACGGGCGTGGAGCAGCTCCATCCCCTCAAAATCCGGGTTGCACAGGGCGGGCATCACTTCCAGCAGCCCGAACTGTTTGGCAAACTCCGCCGTAGGGCACTGGGTGAACTCGTAGTAGATGGGCTTGTCCGCCTCATAGGGCGCCACGTGCATCACAAAGTCTCCCCACCGGTCGCACCGCTTTTTCGCTGTCAGAAAGGCGCGATGGAGCAGACGCTTCCAAAAGGGCTTGTTGACGTCCACAAACCGGAGCTTCCGGAAGGCGGGCAGGAACAGCTCCCCCTCCATCTCCTCGATCTCGGCCAGGCTGGTGACCGCCTTGCAGACCACATAGTAGCTCATCAGAGCCACGCAGTCATAGTTCCCGCCTGCACCGTTGTGGAAGTTTTTCTTGCCACCCAGGTCGGTGCGCCAATCCTTCAGGAAATCCACGTACTGGAGCTGAACCTGTTCCCAGACTTCTTCTCGCTGCTCCGGCGGGTAGTGGAGGGCAATCTTTTGTTGGATCTGCTTTTTGCAGGGCTTCGTGTAGAGCACGTGGCAGGTGCGGTCAAATGACAGGTCTCGATCTCTCATGGTTCCTCCTTTTAGTTAGCTGAGTCTAACTGCGCGGCAGGGAAAAGCCGCCTCCGACGTTGGGAGAACGGATTCATGCATTCGGTCACATTATAAAATGGGATGCGGGGCGTTGTCAAGAGAATGGGAGACCGGGGAGCGCGAAATTGCTGGGCAGAAAGAATGGGGGAGTCTCTTTTCGTAGTGGACATTGTATGATAAAATAACTACAATCATTAAGATATCTTAAAGACGAGGATAAGACACATGGCGAAGCGAAAACAGAATTTAAATGGTCTCTATATCTCCCCCCGCCTCCGGGACAGCCTGACCCCCATCGGGCGCTGTGCCCTGACCACGGTGGTGGCGCCTATGGGCTACGGGAAGACCACAGCCATCAACTGGTACTTGGCGGAGCAGGCCAAAGGGGACGCGGCGGTGCAGACCATCCGAGTGAGCATTTATTCGGACAACGTGCCGGTCTTCTGGAAGAGCGTCCAAAAAGCCTTTGCATTTGCCGGCCTGTCCTTTCTGGAACAGTACCCTTGTCCCGACGACACCGCCAGCGCCAGCCTGCTGGTGGACGACCTCTGTCTCACCCTGACCGGTTCCGTCACATACTACCTCTTTATCGACGACTTCCACCTGATGACCGATGGGCGCATCGTGGACTTCTTCTGTATCCTGGCCAACCGCCTGCCGGAAAACGTTCATGTCATCGTGGCCAGCCGAGACCGGTTCCTCCCCCGCGGCGAGGTGGTGCGTTTGGGTGGGAAGCTCCATCAGATCACCGCAGAGCACCTGCGTCTGAACCATCGGGAACTGGCCACTTATGCACACCGCTGTGGAATCCCCTTGCAGGAAGCGGACATCGCCGCCCTGCTCCACTCCAGTGAAGGGTGGTTCTCTGCGGTCTATTTGAACCTGTGCTTTTTGGCGGAGCAGGGAACGCTGCCAGATAAGCAGTCGGACATTTATGAGATGTTCTTCAACGCCCTCATCGACCCGCTCCCTCCCCAACGGCAGGAGTTTTTGGCGGTCATGGGGTTGGCCGATGAGTTTTCCGCCGAGATGGCACGGTTCATCACAGAAGACCCAGAGACTGACCAGATTCTAGCCGCTTTGACCGAGCAAAACGCCTTTGTGACCCGTCTGTCCGACGGCGTGACCTTCCGATTCCACCACATGATGAAGGCTTGTGCGGAGCAGGCGTTTGCTCAGCTGGAACCAGCCAAGCAGAACGCTTACCGCAGCCGTTACGGCGATTGGTACCAAGCCCACCAGCAATATCTGCACGCCCTGGACGCCTATCAGGCGTGCGGCAACTATGACGCCGCCCTCCAGGTCATCCAGGCGGATGCTGGGATCCTTTTGGCTGCGCTGAAGCCGGAGACGGTGCTGGCGTTTTTGGAGCGTTGTCCGGAAGCGGTGCTGAAAGAACATCCCCTGACCATTCTGGTGCTCATGCGCCGGATGTTCACCTGGCGGCAGATCCCCAAGATGATGGCCCTGAAAGGGCTGCTGGAGGACGCCATCCGCACCCATCCGGAGTGGCCGGAGGAGGAACGGGGCAACCTGCTGGGAGAACGGGACTTGATCCTGAGCTTCCTGATGTACAACGACATCACCGAGATGAGCCGTCTCCACCGCAGCGCCAGCGCACAGATGTCCCGCCCTGCGGTGAGCATCCGCAACGAGGGGAGCTGGACCTTTGGTTCGCCGTCTGTGCTGATGATGTTCCATCGGACGCCGGGGACGCTGGAGAAAGAGCTGGCAGAGATGAACGACTGTATGCCCCACTACTACAAGCTGACCCAGGGGCACGGTCAAGGGGCAGAGTTAGTGATGAGCGGCGAAGCGGCCTTTTTGCAGGGGCGTTTTGCAGACACCAGCATCCTGTTGGAACGTGCCTACGCCCGCATCGCCGAAAACGGTCAGGAGAACATCGCCCTCTGCTGCGACTTTTTGGAGCGGCGGCTCTCCCTCTGTGCGGACACCCAGGAGCGGTATTCTTTTGCGCAAAAGCGGAAAGAGCTGATGCAGAGCCATAACACCATGTGGCTGCACATCTTTGAGAGCATCTGCGCCTACTATTACGCCCTGGTGGGACAGCCGGAGCAGGTGCCTGCCCTGTTCCGGGCGCATCAGCTGGCTGCTGTCAACTTCCTGGCGCCCTGCCGTCCCATGATGGAACTGATCGAAAATCAGGTGTATTTGGCGCAGGGTGCCTACGCCAAGGTCATCGGCCGGAGCGAAGGGCTGCTGCACCTGTGCCAGGGGATGCACTATGCGCTGGCGGAGCTGCACATCCGTATCCAGACCGCTGCTGCCTACGCCATGCTGGACAAGGGGACAGAGGCAAAGCCACTGTTGGCGCAGGCGTTGCAGGCGGCAGGAGCGGACGGATTTTTCCTCCCCTTTGTGGAAAACTACCGCTATCTGCACGACCTGCTGTCCACCCTGCCCCAGACGGAACAGGTAACCCAGATCGCCGCTTTGGGCGAAGCCTATGAAGCCCGCTGCGCCCAGCTGCGGACGCAGGGCGCTCGCCCTGCTGCGTTGGGAGAGCTGACCCGTCGGGAGATGGAGATCACCCAGCTGATGACACAGCATCTGACCAATAAGGAGATCGCCCAGCAGCTGTTTTTGTCGGAGGGGACGGTCAAGCAGTATATGAACCAGATCTATTCCAAACTGCAAATCACGGGCGACACCCGCACCAAGCGCAGACGGCTGCTGGATCTGGTGGAGCAGAAACCCTAACCTTTGGTTACTATCTTTCAAAAGAAATCCACCGTACACTACAGTTGTACGGTGGATTTTTTTCTGCCAAACGCAGATTGCGGACAGAGAGGAGGAGGGATCGTTGCGCCGAAGTTACATTGCAGCGGTGCGTGCGTTGGAGGATCACATCCTGCAAGTGGACTATGTGTCCGGCAGCCGACTGCTGTTGGATATGAAGCCCTACTTGGATAAGATCCGGTTTCGACCGCTGGCCAGACCGGAGATTTGGAATCGTGTCAGCACGAACGGCATCTTTGTCCAATTTGAAACCGTAGAACTGAGCCATGACGAGATCTTAGCCATGGCGGAACAAGACTGACCCCAGGAATTTCAGAAAAGGAGAAAACATATGAAAAAACAATGGATCATTTTGACGGTCGCTCTGACTCTGAGCCTGCTCACCGCCTGCGGCGGGAAGAACCCCGCTCCGGCATCCTCCGCCGCGGCAGGCGCCCAGCCCGCCACCAGCCAGGCAGAGCCGGCAGACAAATCAGAAGCCACCCCTGACACCTCCACCCAGACCCCTGGCAAGACCGAGACGCCCACCCAGAAGCCGGAAAAGCAGGGCGGCCAGACCACCAGGCAGATTCCGGTGCTCATGGGCGGCGCACTGCCCTTCACCAATATGCAGAACCTGAAGACAGAGAACCATGACGATGGCGGCTACTACTATGAGGACATGACCCAGGACAGCAGCACGGTCATCATCAACAGCGCCTATCCCACCACCCAGGCCGAGGAGCAGAGCTTGAAAGAATACGCCGTGGCCACTGCCACCGCCCTGGCGCAGTCGGACAACTGCCAGGTTCAGTCCTGCAAGCAGAACAGCACATACACAGCCAACCTGACCTATCCGGTCTATGTGGTCACCTTCACCTCCGGCGCAAATGAAGATATGCGGATGTGGACGGTGTTCATGACCGCAACGGATACCGATACTTACCTGTACGCCTTTTCTTCCACCATGGACGCAGCAGACGAGCTGGCACAGACCTACCAGGATGTGTTCTCCAACCTGCGCCTGGAGGATGCAAGCTGATCTGTCTGCCGGATAGAGGAGGAAACAGACCATGAACCACTGGAAACGAACCATGGGCACCCTGTGCCTGACCGGTCTGCTCTGCCTGAGCTTGGCCGCTTGCGGCGGAAAGGCACCGACCGCCAGCAAATCTGCCCCGTCCAGCGCCCCTGACACCTCGGAGCCGGTCGCCGGAGCGGACTGGACCACCTGGGGCATCATCAACGACCAAAAGACCCTCATCCAGATGGGCGCAGAAAAGGAAGTCTATGTCTGCACCTATGACGACAGAGTGGACTTGAACGAGACTGCCGGCGGCAGCGCCCCCACCCTGTATACCCAGCTGACCTATCCGGAAACGGTGGAGTCTGCGGCGAAGGCGTATGAGGGCATCTCCTTTGTGGATCGCAACGGCGATGGACAAAGCGATGCCACGCTGACCCTGAAACAGGGGGAAAAGACCACCACCTGGGTGTGGTACTGGGAGGACAAAGAGGGCTTTGTGTATCAGAGCGAACCCAACCAGGCACATCCTGAGATCAGTCCTTATGTGGGGCTGTGGTGGTATGAGCAGGCGCATCGTTGGCTGCACATTTACGATGACGCCACCTGGTCTTTTGTCAATTCGGAGGATGAGGTCATTGAGTCCGGCACCGCACAGGCGGACAAGGACGGTGTGACCCTGCGCTATGACGGCAGCGGGGACACTCTGCGCTTGACCTATGTGGACGGCAACCTGCTGGACAGCACCAAGAACGGCGAATTGACTTCCACAGAGCAGATTTCAGCAGAAAAATAGGAACCATTTAGGAGAAAACACGGAATATGAAAAAGATCACAGCACTGGTGCTGGCGCTCACGCTGGCACTGTCCCTCACCGCCTGCGGCGGCAGCTCGGACACGGGCACCAATTCCACCCCCAAAGATACCACCGACAACACCGCCAGCAGCGCTCCTTCCATGACTGCGGAAGAGCTGGCCGGCGGCTGGGTGGATGACGACGGAAACACTCTGGTCATCGACACAGAGGATGGCACCTATGGCTACCGCACCTATTACGGCAGAGTGGGCAGAGGGGACTATACTGAGGACACCGGCAAGCCCATGCTGGACTATGACAACTTCAACTACGACCTCCTGTCCGAAGACGGCGGCCTGACCCTGCGGCAGAACGGTTCCTCCGAC
Organism: uncultured Oscillospiraceae bacterium; assembly: GCA_934565425.1. Classification (GTDB taxonomy): domain Bacteria; phylum Bacillota; class Clostridia; order Oscillospirales; family Oscillospiraceae; genus Onthomonas. The sequence goes on along the minus strand of CAKTHW010000016.1, from coordinate 13,542 downwards.
CGGGAGGGGCTGGACGGCGCCCACTTTGGCCAGGGCGAGAGCGAGCTGTACGAGTGGCCCATCGACGAGCTGGACGGCGTGTGGCAGGACGCTCTGGGGGAAACCCTGGTCATCGACTCCGGCCGGATGGAGTATCTGGCCTACAGCAAGGACGGCATGACCAGCGGCACTCTGGCTGACCAGATGGACGGCAAGGGTATCTACCTGTTCCTCAACGGCTATGCCTATGTATGCATGTCCGACGACCACAACAGCTTCACCCTGTTCTTCGAGGACAGCGATTCCCAGTCCCCGGACGGCACCTATGAAGGGGTCTTCTACCGGGACGGAGACGCCGCCTCCTACGCAGATCTGAGCACTGCGGCCTTTTCCGAGAACAGCAGCGGCCATCTGACCTACTATGACGGCGTGAGCCTGTTCTACCTGCCCGACGGATATACTGTTGGTGACGACGGCAAGGCCTATAGCGCCGACGGCAAGGTATTCGGCGCTGGTTGGGAAGCGGAAGTCTATGACCCCGCCGCCGACTGGGGCGAGAACTGGGCGGACAACTGGGGCTAATCTGATACCGATCGGTTTCAGCTCAAAATAGAAACCATCCCATTCGTGGTGTGTGCGAATGGGATGGTTTTTTATCATTTGATATTGAGCCGCGCTTCCAACTGCGGCATATGTTGTTCTTCAAATTCCCTGGCATAGGTGCAAAAATTCTCCTTCCGGTCCGCATAGACCGTTCGGTCGGCCTGTGGGAACTCCATCAAGGACACCAACAGCACCAGCCGGGCGCATAACCCGGCGATCTTATCGCTCAGCTCCTTGCCAAACAGATAGTCCGCCTGCTTCGTGACCGCCAGCGTCTTCCGGTTCAGCTCCATCACGTCGTCCAAGGACACGTTGTGGTCCGTCCGCCCCGTGTCGGCAAAGGCAGCCTTGTACAGCCACAAAAAGTTCTCCAAGGTGCCGAACTCCTCCAGCAAAAAGGCGAAGGTGGTACACCGCCCCACCTGGTCGTAGAGGGTGTAACGCTTCTCGAAAAGGGCAATCTTGTTCTGCTGGTCGGCGATGTCCGCCTGCTTGGCCGCAATGATGGTCTGCTGCTTGGCGATGCGGTTTTGCAGGAACGCCATGACGACGGTGCCGATGAGGGCGAGAAAGGCGATGAGGGCAGTAGCGATGTCTGCCCAGGTGGGGGTGGCTACTGATTGGACGGCTTCTACCAGTGCTCTCTGTAAGGCTGGATCCATATGACACCTCTCAAGGACAGTGGGACTGAGGGGAACATTTCTTTACTATTTTGGCATAATTTGATGATTCTTCAAGTTGATTTCTCATTGGAAGTAATTATGTCACAAAAAAGACGCCCGACCATGCCGGACGTCTTTTCACAAATGTGTTTTCAGTTCAATGCTTCGATCAGCTCTGTGAGGGCGGCAGCAAATTTCCCGATGTGCACACCGTCGATGAGCCGGTGGTTGACATCAAGGGAAATGCCCAGTTCCACCCGACCGTCTGCCTGGCGGTACTTCCCCCAGGTGATGTGTGGGATAGACTCATCCTGTGCGGAAGGGGCGGCCAAATCCCGTTCATTGGTCACAGCAGTGATGTCCACCCAAGGCAGACAGGAGAAATAGATCAGCTGGTCGGTCTCTTTCCGCGTATCCAAAAAGACCGTCTGTGCAGCGCTGCGCTGCTTTGCCTCCCGGTTGAAGTCGGTCAGCGAGTCCATGCAGGGCACCGTGACGATGTGAAAGCATTTGCTGCCGGGTTTTAGATCGGTAAAGCTGGGAGAACGCGCTTCGATGCGGTATACATCCCCCTGTCGAATGACATAGTGGAAGGCTTCCACCTGGTTGATGGCCTGGGTGCAGAGGTGGATGAGGGTGTAGTAGAAGGAGAGCTGATGCTGCTTTACATAGTGATAGAGCTTGGTCACATCCTGGCGGAAAGTCACCACATAAAAGGGGTTGGACATCCCACTGAAAAAGGAGAAAATCTCCCTTCTGTCCCAGTTGGTGAGGGCGATTTTTTCTTCCATCGCGCAAACCGTCAGGTCAGATCATCTTCGCTGGGGATGAGGACAGCCAGGATGATGTAGAGCAGGATGCCGCTGCCGCCCAGGATGCAGAACAGGACCCACAGGGCACGGATCAGGGTGGGGTCAATGTCGAAATACTCTGCGATCCCCCCGCAGACACCAGCGAGCATTTTGCCAGATTCAATTCGATACAGTCTTTTCTTCATGAGGAGCACCTTTCTTTCGTAGTCATAGGACAGGAACCCGCGGGTTCCCATCGGTTTCATCTGCCCTTACTATAGCACGGGGGGCGGAGGGGTTCAATCTATATTGGGATAAAGATGGATTAAAAAATGCTGAAAGGGCTCCTGCAAGAACAGGTAGTGACCGTTATTTCAAGACAAAGAGAAGGAGATCAAGTAAGAATTTAGGAACTAAGTAAAATAGATAGCAGACGATCGGTCCGCCGGCGAACCCGGTGAACTTTTTCATATCCCAATGCTGTGAGAAGGCAAAACGAAGGGTCATGATGTCGGCGAGTACACTAAAGACGAGAATGAGAAGAATCAGGATTGTGAGGAGCGTGATGTCAAGAAGAGAAGAAAAAGCACTGCTCCAACATTTTTGGTAGTATGGCATGATGATGCAGAAAAGACGGATAAGTGCAAAAGTTTTTGCGGCATCCAGCAGGAAAACGTTCAGAATCTGTTTCTTGGGGCGTTTCTTGATGAGGGGAAGGATCAAGTCGAAAATCCCAATCTTCATGAGGATATATTTGATGAAGGCGGGGTTTGCCAAAAAGTAAATGATGCCGGATAACCATTCTAAAAAGCTTAAAACACTTCCAAACAGCATCAAAGCGATAAAAGCAATGGCGAAAAGCGGAATGAAATAGACAATATACAATGCGCAGCACACCTCCTGAATCTAGCTGGAAAGCCCCACCTACCCATGCAGACAGGTGGGGCTTTGGTAAAAGAAAGAGTGGATTTTTAGGATTGCTCAGTAAGTGAAATCGGCGAAAAGGACGCAAAACGGCATTTATGCTGTCTCGCCCTGTTCCGGCACGGTATCACTCAGTTCTTCCCGGTAATAAGAACAGATTACTCGCGCATCCATATCCCGCAGGTGCCAATGACAGTAGACACGAGGCCAACCACTTACCGTATCCCGCTCGCAGCTCTTGCAGAAACGGCAGCCATTCAAGCAGTGGGAAAGCTCTTTGCCCTCTTTCGCTCTGGCCTTGACCACGGCGGCATTGCGCAGTTCCTTGATGTGCTGGTAGTGATAGAAGCCGCACACGGCGACGATGGCGGCGGCCAGAACGAAGCAAGCACCGATCAAACTGCTCACAAGCTGGCCTTCCTGGGTGTAGAAGGAGTAAAAGGTGCCATAGGGACCGCTGCACTGAATTAAGACATAAAGCAAGAGCAGGAACAACAGACCGCCTACCTGGAGGCTCAAAAACTGGGCGGTTTTCCGCTTTCCATATCCGGTGCGGCTGCCGCAGATGGGACAGATCTTATCGTATTCGCCAATGGTGTGTTTGCAGCAGGGACACAGAGCGTTCTTCCTTGTTTGGTTCATCACGAAACATCTCCTTTTTCTAGTTGAAAGCATTCAGTAAATGTCTTCCATTCTGACAATATAGCATACAATTATCCCCAGATTGACAAGCAGAAAATGTCAAACCTGGGGGAAGAATATGTTTATCAACAAAGCACCAGACGGGCGGAACAATCTCTGTGGCGTGACAGTGGCGCGCCTGCGGAAGGAAAAGGGGATTTCCCAGCGAGCGTTGGCTGATCAACTACAGCTGTTGGGGTTGGACTTAGATAAAAATGCGGTACAACGGATGGAATCTGGGAAACGGTTCATCACGGATATTGAATTATTGACGTTAGCGCAGTGCTTTGGTGTGAAAAAAGATTGTGTTGGTGCAGAATTTTTAGTATAATTTTTAACAATCTCTGATCCCACCGGGAACGGAGCGCTGCCACACAACCAAACCATAGAAGGAGGAACCTCATGTCTGCTGAAAAATTGAATCCCGTCAATCCAGGCCCTCTGGGGCTGCTGGGCTTTGGGATGACCACCATCCTGCTCAATCTCCACAACGCGGAGATCATCCCCCTGTCCATCGTCATCGTCGCCATGGGCTTGGCTCTGGGCGGCGCTGCCCAGATCATTGCCGGAATCCTGGAATTCTGCCACGGCAACACCTTTGGCGGCACCGCTTTTGTGGCCTACGGCTTTTTCTGGTGGTCGCTGGTCCTGATCTGGGTCTGTCCGTTCGACAGCATCGCCGCCGGAGACTCCACCTCCCTGGGCTTCTATCTGCTGCTCTGGGGCATCTTCAGCCTGTTCATGTTCATCGGCACCCTGAAGCACAACCGCATCACCCAGGTGGTCTTTGGCTCCCTGACCATCCTCTTCTTCCTGCTCTCCATCGGTGACTTCACCGGTATCCACGCCATTCACCTGGCTGCTGGCTACGTCGGCATCTTCTGCGGCGCCTGCGCTATCTACAGTGCTGTGGCACAGATCCTGAATGCAGAGTATGGCAAGACCGTCCTGCCGGTAGGCTGAGCGGATAACTGAAAAAGTACGACAAAAAAGCGCCTGCATTGCAGGCGCTTTTCTCATAAAGTCAAGCAGGATGTCTCACGATGCCGACGAACAACGGCGAACCATCTTGTCCAGTGAGCACAAAGAGGAAGGGACGGTCTAAAACGAAATCTACTTCCTCAACAGGGGGTGCAGACATTCCGGCTACTGCTGCCACGGTGAATGCGGCGGCGGTGCAGCCGTCTTCGTCAATGGTCACCCGTGCCGCGTGCTTGACCTGGGACAGGTAGGCGGGCTGGTCGTCCTGGGTCAGAGGGGAGAAGTCGGCCTTCTCCACGTCGAACACATCAGTGATACCCAAACCCTGCAAGCTCTCCCGCAAATTCAGGTCGGAAGCCACGTCGAATTTGGGGATAGCACAGTTGACGGTCAGGTATTTGGTCTGCTCCCAGCTGTCCGGTGCGGCCAAGAGCTTCTGCACCTGCTCGTCCTGCAGCAACGCCTCCGGCTTCACCCCGTCGTCTGGGCGGAAGAACCACATGGAACCGCTGTTGGCCAAGGATTGAGAGATGGCAGAGAACCGGTCACCCCAGAGGTAGTCGTCCGCTCCGCTCCGGTGCAGGAAATCACAGGTCACGTCGCCGTCCGTGCCGTGGAAGGTATCCGGTTTGGTGGCGGAGGGGTCAAACCGGTTGGACCACATGCCGCGGTAATATAAGGTGGTAGCCAAGGCGATGAGGGTCTCCGGTTCCAGGGTCACCCCTTTGGCCTGTTCTTTCAGCATCCCGCCGGTCTGCTCGTTCAGCCAATCTTGCAGGACTTTGTTGTAGGCGTCCGAGCCCATCTTCCCCTGGAAGGTGCTGGCGTAGTAGTGCTGTGCCAGGTCGTCCAAGGTCTTCTGCTGGAAGGTCACATCTTCGTTCAGCCACAGGGAGGCAGCCAGGCGGGAGGTGACGGAGCCGTCATCGTTATAGTTGGCGTTCCACAGGGCGCTGACCTGTTCTTGCAGGGCGTTCTTGTCCTTGCTGCCCAACACTTGCAGGATCTGCTGCTGGGTGTCCCCACTGGTGATCTCGGTGAGCATCCCCAGGGCCAGGTACAGGTTCAAAGGAGAACAAACTTGGTTGCCGTTCTGGTCGTCCTGGAAGAAGGCGGACAGGTGGTTGGCACAGAACTGGTTCAGGCCGTCCTGATAGCCTTTGGGCTGGTCCCGCCGCTTTTGCTGGTCTTTCTGCCAGGCGTCGTAGGCGGCATAAAAGCCATCGTCGTCAAACTCCCCGTTGGATTTGACATAGTCGTTCTCGTTGGGATAGGACGTCAGCTTGGGATAGGTGGGCTGCGCCAGGGCATTCTGAGAGAGGGTGGAAGGGGTGGTGGAGCCATCCGCGCTGCCGGTGCCGTTTTGGGCGCAGGCGGTCAGACTGGTGGCAAAAAGGGCGCAGGACAACAACAGTGTGGTCAGTCGTTTCATAAAATACCTCCTTTTCCAGCGGGGAAACGGGAACGTCCATTCCCCTGTGTCGGCGTTGCCTCTTGTCCGCCCAGTGTAACATACTTTCCCGGGCAGCACAATGAAAAGGGAGAAACCCAGGCTTTCCTTTCCCAAACGAACATGATATACTAAGATTCTAAGCGAAAATGAAATCAAAGGAAGTGAAACGATATGATGGAAAACGACCTCTTCAACAATGCAGAACAGAAGCTGGAGATCGAGGAGAAAAAGGAAGAGCTGAAACGGGAACGGGAAGCCATGCTGCGGGAAGCTGTGTCCAAGTATCAGGACGCCGCTATGGAAGGCGACCCCAGAGCCCAGTACGCCCTGGCACACGCCTATTTCCAGGCGCAGGACTATGTGACCTCTCTGTCCTGGTGGAATCAGGCGGCCAAGAAGGGATTGACCTATGCGTGGACGCGGGTGGCTTTGCAGTATGCCTACGGCCTGGGTGTGGACAAAGACCCTGCTAAGGCCATGGACTGCCTGTGGAACGCCATCCACGGTGACCCGGAGGATATGAACGCACTGGCCTATCTGGGGATGTTCTACGAACAGGGCATCGGTGTGGAGAAGAACCAGGAGCAGGCCATCACCTGCTACCGTCAGGCGGCAGAGAACGGCGACCCCATGGCGCAGTTTGCCCTGGGTATGTGCTATTTCTTTGGCAACGGCTTGGACGAGAGCACCAAGCAGGCCCTGAAATGGGTAGACGCTGCGGCAGAACAGAACTGGCCGGAGGCACTGTATTTCCTGGGCTTGCAGCACTACCTGGGCAACCGGGTGGATCGTGACCTGTACCTGTCTGTGAGCTACCTGCGCAGAGCGGCGGAAAACGGTTCCGTGGACGCAGAGCAGCTGGTAGAGCTGGTAGAGCATGACATCAACGTAGAAAAGCAGATGCGAGAGGTGAATGGCCTGAACGGGATGCTGGATCAGTTCGAGGCTTATCTCAACAGCTTTGAAGACTATGATGATGACGACGAGTATTGAGATACTCTATTGAAAAAACACGCAGTCCATAAGACTGCGTGTTTTTCTGTTATCGGTGCTGCAGTAACCCGGCCAAATGCCCGCTGGACCAAGCCCACTGCAGGTTGAACCCTCCGCAGTCCCCGTCCACGTCCAGCACTTCGCCGGCGGCGTAGAATCCAGGACAGCGACGGCTCTCCAAGGTCTCCGGGTCAAAGTGTGTGGTGTCCAACCCACCGGCGGTGACTTGGGCGTGCTCTAACCCCTGGTCGCCAGTCACCGGCAGGCGGAAATCCTTGACGTTTTTGGCGATGGCGGTCAGGTTTTTCCGGGTCAGATCCAACACAGGGTCTCCTAGCTTTCGGCCGCCGTAGCGGATGACCGTCCGCCCCAACCGGTTGTGGAGCATCCCCGTCAAGAGGTTTTCCAGGGTCAGCTCGGGACACTGTGCCTGGCGCTGTGCCAGCAGCTCAACCAGCTCTGCTTGAGAAACGGTGGGCAGAAGATCCAACGATAACGTCACCGGCGCTTCTGCGGTCACGGCAACCCGAGAGAGCTGGAAGATGACCGGCCCACTGACCCCGTAGTCGGTGAACTGCACCTGTCCCGTTTCCTCCGCCACCAGTTCCTGCCCCATCAGCAGCCGCACTACCGCGTCTGCCCGCACGCCCTTCAGGGATTTCGGCCAGGTGGGGTCGGTGTTCAGCTGCACCAGGGAGGGATGCAGGCGGGTACACTTGTGGCCCAGGGTCTTAGCCAGCTGATAACCTGACTTGGTGCCCCCCAGCTTGGGCGCAGCAGCACCGCCGGCAGTGAGGATGACCCGATCCGCCCACAAAGAACCGGCAGGACCGATGAGGGTGAACCCGCCAGATTTCCCCGGCCGGATGGCATCCACCGACCAGTCCGTCCGCACCGCCACACCAGCGGCATCCAACGCCAGGCGCAAGGTGTCCAGGACGCTGTTGGCCTGGTCGGAGTAGGGGTAGCACTTCCCGTCCGGTTCGGAGACGGTCAGCAGACCGCGCTGGCGGAAAAAGTCCAAGGTGTCTGCCACCCCGAAGGCGTCCAGAGCGGGACGGACAAAGTCCGGGTGGCCGCCGTGATAGTTGCTGGGGGCGCAGGTCAGGTTGCTCAGGTTGCACCGGCCGTTGCCAGTGGCCAGCAGCTTTCGCCCCAGACGGCTCTGTCGTTCCAACAGGGTGACCGTGCCATCCACCCATTCCGCCGCCGTCAGAGCGGCCATCATTCCGGCAGCACCGCCGCCGATGATCGCAAGTTCCATAGAATCGGACTCCTTTTCATTCCATTGCCCCCTATTATACTGGAAAAGAGGCGGGAGGGAAAGGGGGATGCTGGCAAAAGCCCTTGACAGAAGCAGGGTGGTGCATTAAAGTAAGGGGACAAGAGAGAGGAACCCAACCCTGTACGACAGAAAGGAATCCTAACATGATGAAAAAACTGCTCAGTGCCATTTTGGCCGTTTCTATGCTCTGCCTGCTGGTGGGCTGTTCCCAGAACACCCCCGCCGCCAGCAGCACCCCCGCTCCCGCTGTCAGCGCCTCTGTCCCCCAGACAGAACCCACCCAGTCGGAGCCCGAACAGGCTGATGCCTCTGCATCCGCCGCTGCTGCATCCACCTCGGAGAACCTGCCCGATGAAAAAACCGCTGCCAACCAGGTCAGCAAGACTGGCTTCCTCACCGGCGCCTTCTTGAACGATGCAGAACAGCCCGAAGACAACCAAAACTCGGAAGATGAGTTGATCTATCAGATCGGCTGCGCTACCATCGTCAGTGCCCGCTTTGAAACCAGACATGGCGCAGAAGCGTTCATGGATGAATACGCCAATGGCGCGGACATTAGCGAACCCAAGGATGTCACCGTGGCAGGTCGGGCAGGTACCCAGTATCACTGGACGGCTGGCAGCAATGAGGATTCCAGCGTGACCGATGCCGTTGTCACCGAAGCCAATGGCAAGAGCCTGCTCTTCCTGGTGACGAACAGCGCAGATGCCGCTGCCGGTTACAACGATGCTGGCCCTGTGCAGGAAGCGGTGGACAGTTGGATGAGCAGCCTGATGGTTGCGGAATGAGCTGGATATACAGTGCTTTTACAGCCCTAGAAGTTACTTCTAGGGCTGTTTTTCTGTGGTCGGTTGCTCCGCAGACGGAAACATGATATGCTGAACAGAGAAAATGAGAGGGAAGGGATGGAGATTGCCGTGAGAGAGAAAGCAGAACCCTTTGCCCCGGTGATCGCCCTGCTGCTCCTGTTGGTGGGAGCTGCGGTGTTCGGTCTGTACTTGGGGTGGGCACTGATGGCAGGGGCGATCTTGTTCACCTTGGACGCCAAGCGCCATGGCCGCACTTGGAGACAGGTGGGGAATATGCTGGCGCAAGGGCTGAAAAAAGCCTGGATCGTGGTGCAGGTGCTCTTGGTCATCGGTTTGCTCACCGCCAGCTGGATCTCCTGCGGCGCCATCCCCTGCCTGGTGCGTCTGGGGGCTTCGGTCATCCGTCCCCACGTCTTTCTCCTCTGCACCTTCTGGCTCTGTGCTGTCATGAGCTTTTTGCTGGGCACCAGCTTTGGCACCGCCAACACCATGGGGGTGGTCATGATGACCCTGGCGCGGGCAGGTGGGGTGAGCATCCCCATGACCGCCGGCGCGATCCTGTGCGGCATCTACGTGGGCGACCGGTGCAGCCCCATGTCCTCCTCCTTACTTCTGCTGTCCACGCTGACCGAGACGGAACTGTATGACAACGTGGCCATGACCATGAAATCCATGCTGGTGCCTTTCGTGGCTGCCAGCGGTGGTTATTTGTTCTGCAGTTTCCTTTCTCCCTTGTCCACCGCCTCCACCGGTTTGGGGGAACAGCTGGAGGCTGGGTTCAACTTGAGTCCGGTGGTGCTGCTGCCTACAGTGGTGGTCTTTGTCCTCTGTTTGATGCGCAAGCCGGTAAAGCTGGCCATGGCGGTGAGTATGATCTTGGCTTGCCTGCTGGCAGTGTTCTTCCAGGGGATGCCGGTGCTGGAGCTGGCCAAAACCATGGTCTTTGGCTACCACCTGCCGGAGACAGAACCCCTCTCCGCTATCCTCCACGGCGGCGGCCTGTCCAGCATGGTCACCAGCATCGTCATCGTCACCTCCAGCTGCGCCATTGCAGGCATCGTGGAAGGAACCGACCTGACCGCTCACCTGGGCGGCCACACCGGAGGCGGTCACCTGAAGAACTACCTGAAGACCCTGGCCACCGGTTTCGTCACCGCCGCCATCGGCTGCAACCAGACCATCGCCATCGTCCTGACCCATGCCGTCCGGAAGGACGACTACCAGACCTTGGGGAATCAGGTCTTCGCCAGAGACATGAGCTTTGCCGGCACCTTGGCCCCCGTCCTCATCCCCTGGTGCATCGCCGCCTATACGCCTACCAGCCAGCTGGATGTCCATGGGCTGGGCTGGATGCTCTTCGCCTTCTGGCTCTGGTTTATGCTGCTCTGGCAGGGGGTGTATGCTTGGTGGATGGATCGGAAAAGAAAATAGAGCGTAAAAAAATGCTGTCAGTCTGACAGCATTTTTTGCGTTATAGCAGGAACCGTCCCAGCTCCAACGCCCAGCCGGTCAAGAACTGCACCACCCGTTTGCTCGTGGACAGGCTAGGCTCTGCCATCCCGTCGGGGAGGGAACGATAGTGGTCTACGTCCTTTACCACGGCGGCTTGTGCGTCCAGGGCGTCCATAGAGGTTTTCAGCTCTTGGGTGACCTCCAGGCTGTCGATGACCAGCATCAGTTCCGTGTCCAGGTAGGTGCTGCGCATATCCATGTTGAAGGAGCCGACGATGGCCAAGCGGTCGTCGATGGCGATGCTCTTGCCGTGGTAGGAGATGTCACCGATATACTCGTGGATCTCCAGTCCGGTGTCCACCAGTTCCTGTTTGTGTCGGACATAATCACTGGAGGCGAAGGGGTTGCCGTTGGTGGCGGCGGAGTTGAGCAAAATCTGTCCCTTGGAACCGATCTGGCTCAGCTGTTCTGTCATCCAGTCGTTGGCGATGACGTAGGGGGTGTGGAGGATGACCTGTTTTTTCGCGCTCTTGCACAGCTCCATCAGCTGGTAGAACAGCACCGGTTCCTTCACTGCCACCTGAGTGGGGTTGGACAGCAGGGTGATCTTCCGGGTGGGCTGTGTGGTGGCGGCGTAGTCACAGGAGGCGGCATAGCAGGTGGGGTAGCGGGTTTTCAGCTCTGCCAGTCGCTGGTGCAGGGTCTCCCGCGCCTCTTGGACGGAGGAACGCTCTGCCAGTGCCTCGTCGTCGTGGAACAGCTTGCAGCAGTCCAGGGCAGAGACACTGCGATAGTAGTCCTCCACCTGGTACAGGGAGCTGTCCGTGGCGTTCCCTGCGTTGTACACCAGCACATCCCGGTCTCGGTTCTGCCCGCCGCCGTAGCTGCCCAGGAAGGAGTTGAAGCAGTTGCGGCCGCCCAGCAGGTAGGCGGTGTGGTCGGCGATGAGGTACTTGTCGTGGAGACGTCCCATGAGATTCCAAGGTTTCCAGAGCTGGATGGGGTTGTATACCCGGATCTCGATGTTGGGGTGGCTGGACAGGGCGTAGAACAGCGGGTTGCGCTCCATGCGCAGGAAGGCGCTGAACCCATCCACCAGCAGGCGCACCTGCACCCCACGTTCTCCGGCGTCCAGCAGGGCTGCCAGCAGGTCGGTGCCTGCCTCGTCGGAACGGAAGTCGAAGGTGGACAGGATGAGCTGCTCCTGGGCGTGGGCGATCATCTGTAGTCGCAGTTCCAGAGCGGCCTGGTTGTCATCAATGATGGCAGCGCGGTCGCTGCCGGTACCCTCCCCGTAGCAGTCCGAAGCCTGAAAGCTGTCCTGGGTCTGGGCAGAGGGGGTGGGCTGACTGGTGTAGGGTGCGATGCTGCCGATGAGCAGGTAACAGAGCAAGAGGAGCAGCAGCGCCAGGATACCTTTCTTCATTTCCATCCCTCCAAGCAATAGCGGAAAAAGTAACTCTATTCTAGCACACCCTTGCGGATTGGGGAAGAGGAACAGGCGTGAGGGAAGGGAGTGGCAGGAACATGATACTAAATATGAAAAAAATACAATAATTTTCCGCACCCTCTTTTCAGATGAAGTGGAACATGATATACTATAAAATGACAGTTTGCGTCAAAGTTGGCGCGTGTACTTTATGCAAACTGTGCAAAGCAACGCAGAAGGGAGAACTTATGAACAGAAAACGAGTGCTTGCACTGCTGTTGGCGGTATGCCTGAGCAGTTCACTCCTGCCCGTTCCTATCTTGGCGACGGAAGGGGCAGAGGGGACGGTTCAGGCGGCGGCCGTGGAGGGAACGGAACCCTCCGACAGCAGTGGAAAAGCCGCGTCCGACCCGGAGACGGAACCGGGAAAGGACACAGAACCGCAAGAAACAACCAATGGGACAACGACACCCACTGACCCAGGGCAAGAGGCGGGAACGGACCCGACTGACCCAACGGAACCGACCGAACCTACCGAGCCGACGGAACCCACGGGACCCACCGAGCTGGCGGAGTTCCCGGTGAAAAGCATCCGCTATTCCCAGGGCAGTACAGTGATCGGGGTACAGCAGGTGGACGAGCAGGACTACCTTTTCCTGCCGGCATCTGCGGACAGCAAGCAGCTGAAGCTGAACTGTGAGTTGCAGGAAGGCCAGCGGCTGTATGTGGCAGGGGACAAGGTCCCCGACGGGATAGACGCCACGGAAGGCGTGGCGCTGGACGCTGTGGCCACACCGGAACAGGGACAGTACACGCTGAAGCTGACCCTGCGGATGGTGCTGGAGGATGAGACCATTCAGACCCAGACCAAAGAGGCGTCGGTGCAGGTGATGCAGTCGGCCAACCTCTCCGCTGTTTACCTGACCAGCGCGGAAGGCACCGGCGGACGGACATATGTGGATCAGGCCAAGGAGAATGCCATCAAGGGCAGCATGGCGATGATCACGGCCAGTGGAAAGACGGTCTACGACGGTGCGCTGACCCAGATCAAGGCCAGAGGGAACAGTACCTTTAAGTATTACCCCAAAAAGTCCTACCAGATCAAACTGGACAAAAAAACCAAGCTCATCAGCGGCACGGAAAAGGGGAAGACCTGGGTGCTGCTGGCGGGCTACACCGATGCCGGCGTCCGGGTGCTCGCCGTGAGCACCGACCCGGTCTTCAGCCTCAAGGCGTTCAAGGAGCAGGAGGGCTACGACTTCTCGCTGCTGTCGGACTTCTGGCCGCACGGCGCGACCGCCCAGGCCTACGGCGTCTTCAACGACAAGGCCGGCATGGCGCTGCGCGGGACGTTCCTGATCGACGCCGAGGGGAAGGTCGCCTTCGCCGAGGTGAACCAGCCCGGCGACGCCCGCGAGCAGTCCGGCTGGAAGGACGCCGTCGCGGGCCTGTCCGCCGCGTCCTGAGGAAGGACTCCGCTGCCTCGCTCGTGGTGGGACC